>PQAQ01000126.1 GCA_003105305.1 Candidatus Methylomirabilota bacterium | reverse complement strand
CGTCACGTCTATGAGCGAAAAGATCCTCACGAAGCGGTTTGAGATTCCGGGGTATGGCGGGAGCCTCAAGGAGTATGAGGCGACCGGCGGGTATCAGGCGATTGCGAAGGCGCTCAAAGAGCATGCGCCCGCCGGCCTGATCGATCTGGTGAAGCGGTCAGGCCTCAGGGGGCGTGGAGGCGCGGGTTTTCCCACCGGCGTCAAGTGGGGGTTTGTGCCCAAGGATCCGGAACTCCCTAAGTATCTTATCTGTAATGCCGATGAGAGCGAGCCGGGGACGTTCAAGGACCGGGAGCTGATCATGCGGGATCCGCACCAGCTCCTCGAGGGGGTCATGCTGGCCAGCTACGCCATCGGGAGTCGGACCGCCTATATCTACATCAGGGGCGAGTTCGTCGCGGGCGCGCGGATCCTGGAACAGGCGATCGGCGAGGCAGCCGCCCGTGGGCTCCTGGGTAAGGATATCCTGGGGAGCAGCTTCAGCCTGGAGATTCACGCACACCGGGGCGCCGGCGCCTATATCTGCGGCGAGGAGACTGCGCTACTGGAATCGTTGGAGGGCAAGAGAGGGCTGCCGCGGCTCAAGCCGCCGTTTCCCGCGACGTCCGGACTCTATCGGAAGCCTACTGTCATCAATAATGTCGAAACCCTCAGTAACATCCCGCACATCGTGTTACGTGGAGCCGAGTGGTTCGCGGGCATCGGGACACCGAAGAGCACGGGGACCAGGATTTTTGGGGTCAGCGGCCATGTCCGCCGGCCCGGTATTTACGAGCGTCCGATCGATGTCCCGATGCGTGAACTGATCTTTGAGCATGCGGGCGGGATACGAGAGGGGCGCCGCCTGAAGGCGGTGATCCCAGGAGGTTCCTCGGTACCGGTCCTGACCGAGCAACATCTGGATACCAGGATGGACTTCGAGTCGCTGGCCACGGCCGGCTCTATGGCCGGGTCCGGAGGCCTCATCGTGATGGATGAGACCACCTGCATGGTCCGGGTGGGTGAAATCGTCTCCCGATTTTATCATCACGAGTCGTGCGGGCAGTGCACGCAGTGCCGTGAAGGGACGGCGTGGCTTCACAAGACGCTGCGACGAATCGAAGAGGGTCGCGGGCGGACGGCCGATCTCGATCTGCTCGTGGATATCTGCGACAACATGAAGGGCAAGACGATCTGCCCATTAAGTGACGCCGCCGCCATGCCGATTGAAAGTTATCTCAAGTATTTTCGCGATGAATTTGAGCGGCACGTTGCCGCCCGCGGCTGCCCGTTCGGACCCGCGCACTGATCGCGAATACGCGACAAAGGAGCACGATGCCAGAGGGCGCCTTCTTCGTGATCATGGTGACGAAGATCGTTGTAGTCTTCGGGCTGATGCTGCTGAGCGTCAGCTACCTGACCTGGCTGGAGCGGAAGGTCATCGGCGACATCCAGGTCCGACTCGGTCCGATGCGGGTCGGTCCCCACGGTCTGCTGCAGCCGATCGCTGACGCGATTAAGCTTCTGTTCAAGGAGGAGATCGTGCCCCAGGCAGCGGACCGGACGCTCTATCTCCTCGCCCCCGCAATTGCGCTGGTCCCGGCCTTCATCTCCTTTGCGGTGATCCCGTTCGGAGACCAAGTCCGGTTCTTCGGACAGACTATCGACTTGGTCATCACCGACGTCAATATCGGACTGTTGTATGTGTTCGGTGTCGCCTCGCTCGGTGTTTACGGGATCGTCCTGGGTGGGTGGGCGTCGAACAACAAGTACGCGCTGCTTGGGGGACTGCGTTCCTCAGCCCAGATGATCAGTTACGAACTCTCCCTGGGGCTGTCGGTGATCGGGGTAGTGATGCTGTCGCAATCGCTAAGCCTGGTAGAGATTGTCGGCGCTCAGACCAGGATGTGGTTTATCCTCCTGCAGCCGGTCGGGTTCCTCATCTTCCTGATCTGCGCGGTGGCCGAGGTCAACCGCGCCCCGTTCGATCTTCCGGAGGCCGAGACGGAACTGGTCGCCGGTTTTCACGTCGAGTACAGCTCAATGAAGTTCGCGATGTACTTCATGGCGGAGTACGCCAACATGATTACCGTATCGGCCATGACGACTACGCTGTTCCTGGGCGGGTGGCGGGGGCCGTGGCTGCCGCCGGTGGTCTGGTTTCTTATCAAGCTCTACCTGCTGATCTTTCTCTTTATCTGGCTGCGAGGGACCCTGCCGCGCTTTAGATACGATCAACTGATGCGATTCGGGTGGAAGGTGCTGCTGCCCGTCGCGCTGGCCAACATTGTGGTGACGGCCGTGTTCGTGGCGTTGAGGTAAGGATGGAATGGCTGATGTTTGTGCCGTTGGCCGCCATGGCGCTCATAACCGCAACATTGGTCATCGTCCTGCGGAATCCGGTCTACTGCGCCCTCTCGCTGGTCGGGACGTTCTTCGCGCTATCCGGGATCTATCTGTTGCTGCAGGCGCAGTTCATCGCGGTGATACAGGTCATCGTCTACGCCGGGGCGATTATGGTCCTGTTCCTGTTCGTCGTGATGTTGCTTGATCTGGGGCATGAACGACCCCTGTGGCTACAGCGAGATCGCCCCAGACTCCTGATCGGGGTCGGCGCGGTTGTCCTCCTGTTGCTCGAGTTGGTGATCCCTGTCGGCTCCTGGACTGCTCGCGTGCCCCAGGGTTCCTCTACATCCGAATTGATGGGCGGTGTCGGCAATACGCAACTCGTCGGCCGCCTCTTATTCACCGAGTTTCTTGTCCCATTTGAGATTACGTCCGTCATCCTGCTCATCGCCATCATCGGCGCCATGGTCTTGGCCAGGAGATAGCGCAGTGCGAAGCCTAGAACAGGGGTTTAGGGTTTGGGGTCTAGGGTTTAAAGGAACGGCGGAGCCCATACATCAACTCCATACTCCATACCCCATACCCCATACCCTGCTTTTCAGTTGGGAACCGTTATGACAGCAACTGTGCCGTTAAGCGCGTATCTGATTCTGAGCGCTGCTCTTTTCGTCATCGGGGTCGCGGGCGTCCTGATCCGGCGCAACGTGCTGGTGATTTTTATGGCGATTGAGTTGATGCTGAATGCGGTTAACTTGACCTTCGTGGCATTCGCGAGGTTTCTCCGATCGATGGATGGACAGATTATTGTACTGTTTGTGATGGCTGTGGCGGCGGCCGAGGTCGCCGTGGGGTTGGCCATTATTATTGCGCTGTATAGAAATAAAGAGTCCGCCAATGTGGACGAGATCAATTTACTTAAAGGCTAGCGTTCAGTGTATGACCCTAGGCTCTAAACCTTATACCCTATACCCTGCGCTATGATCTGGCTGATTCCAGTGATCCCGCTCGCGGGCAGCCTTGTCGTCGGTCTGATAGGTCGGCGAATGCCGCGAATGCTGGTGGCAGTGATCGCTTGCGGGGCTGCGACGTGTTCGCTGATGCTCTCGGCGATGTCCTTCGCTCGCCTCCTCTTGCTGCCTGTGGAGGGGCGGCAGCTTCGCGCCTCCCTCGGCTCCTGGATCGCTTCCGGAGACTTCTCGGTCTCGTTCGGGTTCTTGTTCGATCCCCTCTCTGCCATCATGGCGCTGGTGGTATGCGGTGTGGGTCTACTGATTCATATCTATTCGATCGGCTATATGACGGAAGACCGGGACTACCCCCGGTTCTTCGCGCTGCTCAATCTCTTTCTGGCGGAGATGCTGATCTTGGTCCTGGCCGATAACTATCTGCTGCTCTTTGTCGGATGGGAGGGGGTTGGCCTCTGCTCGTACCTGTTGATCGGGTTTTGGTTCGAACGACCGGCGGCGGCATCGGCAGGGACTAAGGCCTTTCTGGTAAACCGGATCGGCGACGGCGCGATAGTCGTGGGACTGATCTGGATGATCCTGCTATTCGGTTCGCTGGATTTTCGAAGCGTCTTGATGGACGCGCCAACTGTGCTGGCGTACGGCTCTGTCACCGCCTCGATTCTGACGCTTTTACTCTTCATCGGGGCAACCGGCAAATCGGCGCAACTGCCGCTGTATGTCTGGTTGCCGGATGCGATGGAGGGCCCGACGCCCGTGTCGGCGCTGATTCATGCTGCGACCATGGTGACGGCCGGCGTCTATCTTATTGCGCGTTCCGCGCCCCTGTTTCAACTGGCGCCCCTAAGTCTGGACATTGTGGCCTGGATCGGCGGCCTCACGGCCTTGTATGCCGCGAGCATCGCCCTGGTGCAGACCGACATCAAGCGGATCATTGCCTACTCGACCATCTCCCAGCTTGGCTACATGTTTTTGGGCCTAGGGGTGGGAGCCTACGCTGCGGGGGTCTTTCACCTGATGACCCACGCCTTTTTCAAGGCCCTGCTCTTCCTGTCCGCCGGGTCGGTCATCCATGCGCTGGCCGGCGAGCAGGATATGCGGAGGATGGGGGGGTTACGGAAGTACCTCCGCGTTACCGCGTGGAGCTTTCTGGTAGGCGCGCTGGCCAACGCCGGGATTGTCCCCTTCGCCGGCTTCTGGAGCAAGGACGAGATCCTTGCTGCCGCCTACGCCTCGGGACACTGGCCGCTCTGGGCGATCGGATGCCTGACCGCACTGGGCACCGGGTTGTACATGTTCCGCCTCTATTTCCTGACGTTCGAGGGGAGGTCGAGGCTCGATGCTCATACCCTTGGCCACATACACGAGGCGCCGTGGAGCATGCGTCTGCCGCTGGTACTGCTGGCACTCGGATCGGCGACCGTCGGATTTGTCGGTGTCCCACCGGGTTCGGGCCGGCTTCAGCAGTTTCTTGGCCAGGTCTTTCCTGTGTCGGCGCATGAGGTTGCGATTGAGCCGAGTGTTGAGGCCGTGCTCGCAGTTACCGCTCTTGCGATGGCGATAGGTGGAATCGTCGTGGCCTATCGTTACTATCTGGTGGACCCTCACAGACCCGAGACGCTTGCCGCGCGATATCCCACGCTCTATCGTACGCTCTTTCACAAATATTGGATCGATGAGCTGTACGACGCGGCCGTCGTCAGACCAACCGTCAACGCCGCTCGGACGCTATCGGAGGTATTCGATGCGCGCATGGTCGACGGGACGGTCAACGGCGTCGCCGCGCTTGTGAACCGTATCGGCAGCCTGCTACGGCGACTGCAAACCGGCCAGGTTCCGGCCTATGTTCTTTCGATAGTGGTGGGTGCAGTCGTCCTTTTGGGATACCTGGCGTTTTCCGGATAAGGGCGCAGGAGAAGGCATGAGTCCGACAGGCATTCCGATCCTCTCAATACTGATCGCCATACCACTCTGCGGCGTCTTCCTGCTCGCCTGTATCGATGGAGCGCGGGAAGCGCTGATCAGGTGGCTTGCGCTGACTATCTCATCTCTCGCTTTTCTCCTATCGCTGATTGTGTATGCGCAATTCGATCCGGCCACAGCCGGGGTACAGTTTGTCGAGCGGGCGTCATGGATCGATTGGATCGGGAGCAGTTATCTTCTCGGTGTGGATGGGATCAGCCTGCCGCTGCTGCTCCTCACGACGTTCCTCACGCCCATCGCGATCCTTGCCTCTTTCTCAGGGATTACGAGTCGGGTTAAGGGCTACATGATCTGTATGCTGCTGCTCGAAACCGGTATGATCGGGGTGTTTGTCGCCCTTGATTTAATACTCTTTTATCTCTTCTGGGAGGGGATGCTGATCCCGATGTATTTTCTGATCGGCGTCTGGGGCGGCCGACGGCGCGTCTATGCCACCCTCAAGTTTGTCCTCTATACGATGGCGGGAAGCGTCCTGATGCTGTTGGCGATGATCGCCGTCGCCTACCAGCACCGAGAGAGCGCGGGCCGATTAACGTTCGACCTCCTGGAGTTGATCGGGGGGTCGATTCCGCCCGGCATGCAACTGTGGCTCTTTGCGGCCTTTGCCCTCGCCTTTGCCATTAAGGTGCCGATGTTTCCGTTTCACACCTGGTTGCCGGATGCCCACGTGGAGGCGCCGACGGCGGGGAGCGTGCTGTTGGCCGGGGTACTCTTGAAGATGGGGACGTATGGGTTCCTCCGGTTCGCGCTGCCGCTCTTTCCGGAAGCGGCTGCCGCTTTTTCCCCATTGATCTCAATGTTGGCCGTGATCGGCATCCTGTACGGCGCGTTGGTCTCCATGGTTCAGGGTGATCTCAAGCGTCTGGTGGCCTATAGCTCCGTGAGTCACCTGGGATTCGTCATGCTGGGCATCTTTGCCATGAACCTGGAGGCCATAGAAGGCTCCATCCTCCAAATGGTCAACCATGGCCTCTCCACCGGCGCGCTCTTCCTGCTGGTTGGGATGATCTACGAACGACGCCACACCAGAATGATTGAGGAGTTCGGCGGACTCGCGCGACTGCTTCCACGCTTCGCACTCTGTTTCCTGATCGTAACCATGTCGTCCATCGGTCTGCCTGGTCTGAACGGGTTTGTTGGGGAGTTCCTGATCCTGACCGGAGCATTCCGCGCCCACAAAGGGTTGGCGATACTCGCTGCCATCGGCATTATTCTGGCGGCGGTCTATATGCTCTGGATGTGGCAACGCGTGATGTGGGGCCAGAGCCGACGGACGGAGAATCTGACGCTCAACGATATCAGCCGCCGCGAGATGGCGATGCTGATCCCAGTCATCCTACTCATTCTGTGGATCGGTCTGAATCCCAATCCCCTCCTCAGACGGATGGATGCGTCTGTGGGACAGATGCTTGACGGGATGCGGAG
>PQAQ01000125.1 GCA_003105305.1 Candidatus Methylomirabilota bacterium | reverse complement strand
CGTCCGTGCGCTCGGCACGCTCGTCCCTCTTCTACCGCCTTACAAGCTACTCGCCGAGATCATTGATGGCCTGATGTAGAGCTTTACCAGGCTTGAACTTCAGCACCTTGCGAGCCGTGATTGTGATCGGGTCACCGGTCTGCGGATTTCGCCCTTTTCTGGCTCGCTTGGCTCTGACCTGAAAGGAGCCAAAACCCACAAGCTGGATCTTCTCTCCTTTCTTCAGGGCGTTTTTCACAATGTCGAGAGTTGCTTCCACTGCTTCCATCGCCTGTTTCTTGGCGAGGCCCTTTTCAGCCACGATCGAAGCTATGTCAGCCTTGGTCATTGTCTGCCTTCCCTCTCGTAAGTGGAGCCCATTCATTGTACGCAATTCTAGCGTCCCTGCGGGACTTAGTTAGCGCGGCCGGGAATCGTTGATATGATAAAGAGTGACGAGGATGTTGTCAAATCCTTTTTCCGACGCGTATTAGGATCTCAGATCGTTCCCACCTTGGGAGTCATCGGATACGAGACGAGGCGTGTTGTCGCCAGCCGGAGGCGCAGCGGCGCGATAGGCGTAGCTCAAGGTGTGTCCCATGACGGCCACATAGAGCAACCCCCCCATGGCGAGCACGATGGCGCCAAGTCGAGCGACCGGTATCTGGGCTGCAACGAGACCGCCGGCCAGCGTCAGAACGCCGATGTTCAGCGATACGAACACAAGCGGTCGACAGCGTTGGAGAGCCGGTCCTGCAATCGCCAATTTCGGCCAACCTCTACGTTCGCGTACCCCGACGACAAATCCCGGAAAGAGTTTGAACGACATACCGATAATGAGGTTTGTTACCCACCCCAGCAGTCCCAACACCCCATACGCTCCCGCAACGCGATTACCAAGTTCGCTGTCCGGATCGATCCACAGCAGAGAGAATCCGCATCCGATGGCCAGCAGCAAACAGACGATGCCCGCCAGCGCGTGTCGCATTGTCCAATCGATCGGTGTCCGTCGCTTGCGCACAAGCGTCGACAGCACCCCGACATAGGTCAACAGCGCCAACAGGATCACAACGCTCCAAATCGGAGCTTCCGGAATCCAGCCAAGAAGCGACATGGCCAAGCCGGCTACGCCGGCCGCGAGACCATAGAGTTGCCAGATGGCCACACGCGGAAATGTCAGCTCAGACAGGAGAAACGCCGGGGCCATTCGATACGAGACGGAACAGATCGTCAGGCTGACCCATCCGAGCGCAGCGAGATGCGCATGGCTGGCCAGGTTGGTGATGACGTTACCGGGGAGGAATCCGAGCGATTTGTCCAATGCAAGGAGAAACCCAAGCGTCGCCGCAAGTAATAGGAAACCGATTGACATACTCATGCCGGTTTCCGCTGGACTTCGGTTCCACGCAGGACTAAGGCATGGCCACATATTCATCCCAAAGAAGATCACAGTGACCACTATAACGGCCGCCGCCATCCAGGTGGGTGGCCAGGCGCCAATCAGCATGTGCGCCATAAGTCCTGTCGCGCTAAAGATAAAGAGTCCGAACTGCCAGCGCGCCAGTCTCGGGAAACGCAAGGGCCGTTTTGTTGTGGCTGGCACCAGCCGATACATGACCCCCATGATCGCCGAGGTGATCCATCCCAGCGTAAAGGTATGAGTCAGAGCCAGGATGCGCGGTTGATAAAAGAATTCCGCCAGATCATCCAGGACCCACGGTATGACCGACACCCCTAGACCGAACAGGGCAACCGCAGAGATGAAGAAGTGCATCGGAAGCCGAGCCATGCGAACAGCGTCTCGATTCGAGCTCCCCTCTGCTACCGGTTCCGTCTCCTGGGCCGGCGTCTGACTCGCCGTTTCCTTCGGATCAAGATCGATCCGCGCTCGTTCAGATCGATGCCGATTCATGATGTTCCCTTTTCAATCTCACCCGCTCGTCTCCCGAATACAGCGGACAGCGCCATATTGCCCAGGAAGAGCAGGATAGCCGCAACATTCAGCGTTCCGCCCCACAGCCTCCCGGGCCACCACGCCGTGACATCGCCCACCACTCGCAGCACGAGCGACGAATGAAGCAGGACGAGGTGACTATAGAACCCCGGATGAAACGGCAAAGCTATTTCCAGCACAGATGGAAAGATAATCGGGGCATGCCCGACAATCATCGAGAACACGAAACCGATAAATATAGCATGTAGCGTCGCATCATAACCATCCGGTCCGCTATGTTGGTGGATCCCGTGCATGGTTCCATCGTGGTGTGATCCGACCGCCACCCCTCCAAAACTGAACATCAGCGCTCCCGCTACTGCGAGCCATACGTAACCCGAAAGAAGGCTGACCGCAACGAACCGGTGTAATCCGGTCTTCTGTACCGCGTATCGCGCCATATCGTGGCGCAGTAACCACACGCTCAGCGATACCAGGCCGAGTCCGCTCAGACGCGCCCCGTTATCCGACGCCATTCCGGCCACAACTAGCCCGACGCCGAACAGCGCCGTCGCGGCCAGTAACGAGTATCGATGTCGTTGAGCCAGCGGGAGAAAGCGGCTCAACTCCAGTCGTTCTCCCGCGATCGTCAGGATCAGAAAGGCGGCCCACCAGCCTACCACGCCGGTAATCGACCACCCGCTCAACCAAAGGGCATTACCCGCCAGCCACGCAAGCGCCCCAAGCCCCATCGTAACCGTATACAGCGCGGGTTGCTCGCGAATGAGATAGACAAACGTCATCGCCAACATGAGGCTGCCGAGGGCCATCAGCGTCTGTCCGATGATACCGGGCACACCGGCGATCAGGATCGCGGCGCCTATCCCGGTTGCCAGCGGCCCAAAGGCCGGCCACCACCTCCTGATCGCAACGGCTCGCTCTAATCCGATGAGCGTTCCCAGGAACCCTGATATCATCAGGGGACCGTGCGCCGCAGGAAGGGGCACGGGAACCGCTGACCAGTCCCAACCCAGACGATGCAGTCCGCCCAACAGCGCCGCGAGCAGCGCAACCATGCCGGACGCCATCAGTGGAAACCTGAACGCGCGCGGCAACGCCCCTGGCGGGGTATGTGACGTTCGCTTGCGGACAGTGGGTTCCGATCCTTTCGCAATCCGGGTGGTTAGGGTCGCGCCCGCACTCAGGATCAAGAGTGACGTCATCGTCAAGGCAGACAGGACGCACCATCCGCAGATCGACTCGATGACCGCAACCTGGAGATAGATCAGCCACGCCGATACCGTGGCGCCGATCCCAGCGACTGCGACGATGATCTGCAGCGGACGTCGACCGGTACGGGTCACCGCGAGCATCGAGAGGCCGAACAGCAGCAGATAGGCGCCGACGCCGAAGGCCGCAACCGGGATTCCCTTGACCTCGGAGTATTCCCCTTGGTTGACAATGTCGCATCCTCCGGTCAGACAGAAGCCCGGCGTCTCCGCGCCGTGTCGCCAGAGCAGGTAGCCTGCGTCGGCCAGACCGAGCAAGGCGAGTACAGGGAGCGCCATCAGCCACCGCCATGTGCGGCGACAGGCGGCGGCCTCAGTAGACCTCGATGGGAACATGGGTGCGCTTATGAGCGTATTCCGCAATCGACCCGAGTATCTCCCTGGCAACCGGCCTCACGCCGGAATCGGCCGGTACGCGGTCGAGCGTATAGATGTGGACGCCGCGCGGACGGATCTCGGCAACTCGATCGGACCACTCACGAATCGCCGACGGCGCTGTATTGGCCGCTCTCCCCCACACGAACATCGTTTGCAATATCACGCCGTTCAGCGTCGCGAGCCCCTGGAGCATCGTGGCGAAGTCCCACCCCGGAGCCGGCAGATTGATTCGACGCGCAAGCTTCTCCGTACCGGCATCCAACTTCATCAACTTGAGATCGATCCCCTGAAGTGCTGCGCGGACCTCGGGCCGATGTATCGTGGAGCTGTTCGAGAGCATAGCCAGCTTGGCGTTCGGCGCGTAACTGTCCCGCAGACCGGAGGCGGCGTCAACAATTGCCTGTAACTCGGGATGGAGCGTCGGCTCACCGTTCCCGGAGAAGGTGATGGCGTCGATCAGGACACGCTCGCGATGCAGCCCCTGCAATCGGGCCTTTAAGGCCTCGGCTACCTGCGTACAAGAAGGGAGTTCCACAACCGACTCGATGTCCGGCCGGATCGGCTGCGTCGTCCATCCGCACTGGCAATACCGGCAGTTGAAGGAACAGACCTTGTCGCCCGCACCGAGCAGATTGACGCCAAGCGATCGGCCAAGCCTCCGAGAAACAAGCGGCCCGTAGATCAGATCCTCTTTGACCAGCCGGCGCCGGCGAGTGTCCAGCGTCATCACGTTCAACGTATTACGTCCGTCGCGACGGGGTCTGCGGGCTGAAGCGTCGCGATGTACGGCAGTCCGCGCCCCTGCCCATACGCATCCATGCCGTAGCCGATCATCCAGGCATCGGGCGCCTCAAAGCCGACGTAGTCGGCGTTGATCGCCGCCTGTCGTCGGCTCGGTTTATCCAGGAGCACGCAGCTACGCAGCCAGCGTGGGTTTTTCGCGGCCAGATGGGCGCGGACCATGCTGAGCGTCAGCCCGGAATCCAGGATGTCGTCAACCAACAGCACCGACCGCCCGTTGAGATCCAGGACGCAGTCTTTGTGAAGCTGCGCCATACCGTTGGAGGGTATCGGCGACCCGTAGTGCGAGACGGCCATCAGGTCGACTTCAGACTCTATCTCCAGGCGAGCCAACGCCCGTACGAGGTCGGCAAGGAAGATGAAGGCGCCGGTCAGCAGGCCAATTAACACGGGCGCCGATTCCGGCAGATCCCGGGCAATGCTGTGCGCCAATGTCTGCACCCGTATTGCGATCGTCTGCTCGTCAAACAGAATCCGATGGGCTAACACGCGATCGCGCCTTGCAGATACAGCGGGGTTGCCCCCGTAATCGCAACCGGCACGACACTGCCGTCCGCGAGCTCGTCGCCCGTGAAATGCACAATCTTATTCTGGCGTGTCCGACCGGTGTGGCGACCGACGTCCACTTTGGCATCTTCACGATTCACCAGCACCTCAACCGTTCGCCCGATATAGGCGCGGTTACGCTCAAGCGAGAGCCGATTGAGCAGCGTCAGCGCCTGCTCCAGCCGACGGCCTTTCACGTCCTCGGAAAGCTGGTCCGGCATCTGCTCAGCCTCGGTGTGCGGCCGCGGCGAATACTTGAAGATAAAGGCGCCGTCGAAACCAACCTCCTGCATCAGGTCGAGCGTTGCCCGAAACTCTTCTTTAGTCTCACCAGGAAAACCGACAATGATATCCGTTGTGATGGCAATGTCGGGCGTCTTGGCGCGCAGCAGCGCGACCTTCTCCAGGAACTCATCCCGAGTATAGCCGCGCTTCATCCGATGCAGGATCCGATCTGAGCCAGACTGTACCGGCAAATGGATCTGCTCACACAGGCTCGGCAGTTCGGCGATGGCCGACGCCAGCTCGTCGGTGACGTCGCTGGGATGCGGGCTGGTAAATCGCACCCGCATGTAATCGCCCGCGAGTTCGTCGATGTGGCGAAGCAGTTTCACGAAGCTGACCGGAGGCGTCAGCTTCCTGCCATAGGAGTTGACGGTTTGTCCAAGCAGCGTGACCTCCCGATACCCCTGGCGCTTCAGTCCGCGGATCTCCTCGATAATCTCCTGAGGGGGCCGGCTGCGCTCGCGGCCCCGCGTGAACGGCACCACGCAAAAGGTGCAGAAGCGATCGCATCCTTCCATGATGCTGACCCAGGCCCTGATGCCGCTTTGACGCTGAACCGGCGCCGTCGCCGGGTAGGAGTAACCGGCTGCTCTCGCCGTTGCCACACCTCGTGTAGCGCCGGCCAACAATGGCGGAATGGCGGTAAGCTGGCTCGGACCGACTACAAAGTCCAGATACGGAAAACGGTTCAAAAGCGCCTGCCCCTCCTGCTGCGCCACGCAGCCGCACACCCCGATCTTCAGGCCGGCCCGCCGCCGCTTCAGCGCCTGATACGACCCCAGGCGACTGTAGACCTTGTGCTCCGCCTTTTCCCGGACCGCACAGGTATTCAGGAGAATCAGGTCGGCCTCTTCCTCCTGCTCCGTCAAGGTATACCCCTCGCGAAGCAGCAACCCGGTGATTCGCTCCGAATCGAGGTCGTTGGCCTGACAGCCGAAGGTAACCAGCTTCAGCTTGGGCATGGGGGCCTTAACCGCGCAGCGCGCCAAACGCGCGCTCGATCCGCTCCGCCCCCACGCCGATCGTCTCCATCGACGTGGCGTATGAGAGGCGGAGATGGGCGTCGCTACCGAATTCGCTTCCCGGAACCGAGACGACGTGGGCGCTCTGCAGGAGGTAGTCTGCCATTTCGGCGGAGTTACTGATAGGGCGGCCATTGACGGTTGCGCCGTAAAAGCTGGACACATTGGGAAATAGATAGAACGCGCCCTCCGGGTTGGTGCAGGTGATGCCGGGAATCGTGTTCAGCCGGTTTAAGAGAAACCGCCGACGTCGATCGAATTCGACAACCATGGTGCGCAGATCATCGTGCGGGCCAAGCAGGGCTGCTACTGCGGCCTTCTGCGCGATCGAGGTGGGATTCGACGTGACTTGACTCTGGATTGCGCCCATCGCCTTGATAATCTCTGCCGGTCCAGCCGCATACCCGATTCGCCAACCGGTCATGGCGTACGCTTTGGAGACAGTATTCACAACAATCGTTCGCCTTTTGATCTGTTCATCCAATGACGCAATGCTCACGTGGGTATGCCCGTCGTAGGTCAGCGATTCGTAAGCCTCGTCTGAGATGATCAACAGGTCGCGCTCCACAGCGAGCGCGGCGATCTTCCGCAACTGTTCCAATGGGATCATGGCGCCAGTCGGGTTGCAGGGACTGTTGAGTAGGATAGCCTTCGTTTTCGGGGTAATGACGGACTCCACCGCCTCCCTGGTCAGGTGGAACCCATCCTCCTCCCGCGTCTGCGCAATCACCGGTTGCGCATCGACCAGGCGGATCTGTTCTGTGTAGGTCACCCAGTACGGCGCCGGGACAATCACCTCATCGCCGGCTTCGAACAGCGCCTCCGCGATATTGAATAACGAATGCTTTGAACCGCATGACACGATGATGTCCGCCGGACTGTACGAGAGACCGTTGTCGCGCTTCAGCTTGGTGGCGATCGCCTGCTTCAACTCATCGATGCCAGCGGCAGCCGTGTACCGCGTGAACCCATCACGAATGGCCGTAATTGCCGCCTCCTTCACGTGTGCCGGCGTCTCAAAATCTGGCTCACCGAGACCAAAATCCACAACATCGATTCCCTCCGCCTTCATCCTCTTGGCGATCGCCGCAATTGCAAGCGTGGCAGAGGGACTGGCACCCTTAGCGCGGCGTGACAGATTCAGGATCATTGTTCATATCTCCGTATGGTTGCTGTTTCAGTTCTCTTCCCTAACGCGGGTCGATCCGTTCTTTCAGCATCCTCTCGACCATCGGCGTCACAAACTGGGAGACGTCGCCGCCGAGCAGCGCGATCTCCTTCACCAGTCGAGAGCTGAGATAGGTATATTGCTCATGGGGCGTCAGGAACACGGTTTCGATCTCATCGTTCAACTTTCGATTCATCAGCGCCATCTGAAATTCGTATTCGAAGTCGGAAAGCGCTCGCAGACCTCGAATAATTACACGCCCGCCCCGTCGACGCACATAGTCCACCAACAGACCGTCAAAGCCATCCACGGAGACGCCTCGCATACCACGAACGGCGTCCCGAATGATCCGCTGTCGTTCCGCAAGGGTGAACAGCGTGGCCTTCTCCGGGTTCGTGCTCACGGCAATCACGAGCCTCGAAAACAGACGGTGGGCCCGTCTGGCGAGATCGATATGCCCGAAGGTGAACGGATCGAACGTCCCGGCATAGATAGCGAGCATCGTCAGCTTACCTCTCGTTGGTACAGTTGAAGCGCCGTATTGCCGTGTCGAACTTCACGAATCAGCGTCAGCCCCGTGGGAATCCTGACCGGGGCGAGCTTCGTCGATCGCTCCAGAATCGCCGTGCCGTTTGGCGTGAGCAGCGCCGTCGACGCGATCACATCAATGGCCGTCCCCGTGTCGGCATGCAGGTATGGCGGATCCAAAAAGATCAGGTCGAACTGTCGTGATTCGCAAGTCGCCCGGCGCAGGTATCGGAGAACCTCTATCGGGACGACCTCCGCCCGATCACGGAACCCGGACATCTCGAGATTTCGGTAGAGCATCGCAAGAGCCGATCGACTATGCTCAACGAACACAGCCGCCGCCGCGCCGCGGCTCAGGGCCTCGATCCCCACCGCGCCGGTTCCGGCGTACAGATCGAGAAACGTCCTGCCCTCAATCTGCTGCGCCAGCAGATTGAAGAGCAGTTCGCGCAGATAGTCTGATGTCGGTCTCGTCCCTCTTCCGCGAGGAGCCAGTATCCGTCGCCCCCTGGCGAGGCCGCCGATTACCCTCATGCGTCCTATCCGACCGGATGTTTGCTCTACTGCTTGATTTTACGGACTGGCTGCCGTATAATAACCTTCCGTTACGAACGATCATTCAATGGCCACCAACCGTCGGAGGTAGTGCGATGTCGGTCACACATTCCAGTCAGTGCGAGATCTGCGGACGAGGTCCGCGAGTCAGTAATCAGATCAGCCATGCGCACAATGTCAGCAAGCGCCGCCAGCAGATCAACATTTCGCGCCATCATGTTGTGGTGAACGGCGCTCGCCGCTTCATCGCGCTTTGCACCCGCTGTTTGCGATCCGGGCGCGTCCAGAAGGCCGGATAAAACGACAGCCGCGCATCGTTGGTTGCCATGGGGCGATCTCGTGGTTCGTCATCCGCGAAGACGCTCGACACCCATTACCCCGTCGATCTGGCGAATGGCCCTCATCGCCGACTGAAGCTGCTTGAGATCGGACACCTCGAGTGTAAAGGTATTCAACCCCCTCCGGTCTTCCGTCACACGAATATCGGCCTGAGCAATGTTGGTCTTGGTTGAGGAGATCGCCGTACTGATCGCGGCCAGGATACCTGGTCGATCCTTCCCGATCATCACGCGGATTTTGACCTGGTGGGATGCCTTCGGCGCCGCATCCCATGAGACGTTGATCTTTCGATCAGGGTCGTACAGCAGTTGATCGAGATTTGAACAATCCGCGGCGTGAACCGAGACGCCGCGTCCACGTGTAATGAATCCGACAATCTCATCGCCGGGCAGCGGGTTGCAACAACGGGCAAACCGAATCAGAAAATCGTGCGCCCCCATGAGGGCAACGCCCTCATCCGATTCCTGGCGGATCTTTCGCTCCGGCTTCGCCTCCCCCTCATGCGACAGCTCTTCGACAGGCAAGAGCTTGCTGATCGCCTGACGCGGGGAAAGCTTGCCAAAGCCGACGGTCTCAAAAAAGTCGTCCGGGGTCGCATAGCCAGAGCCGGTCAGAACCTTCGCCATCGCCTCCGGTTTCAGGACCTGAGCGGGGCTCTTGCCCAGTCGCCGAAGCTCCTTCTCCAACAGGTCCTTTCCGAGACTGATGCTCCGGACCTTCTCTTCATTCTTAATCCACTGCTTGATCCGGCCTCTCGCTCGCGAGGTCTTCACCAGCTTCAGCCAGTCGCGGCTCGGATGGTGTTTGGAATCCGTCAGGATCTCGATAATGTCGCCATGCTGCAGTTCGTAACGCAACGGAACGAGGCGGCCGTTGGCCCTGGCCCCTACACATCTGAGACCGATATCAGTATGAACGCCGAAGGCGAAGTCGATAGGACATGCGCCCTTGGGAAAACTTTTCACATCCCCGTTCGGCGTAAACACGTAGACCTCATCAGGAAACAGGTCAACCTTAACCGTTTCCAGAAACTCCCGACTGTCTTTGAGATCACGCTGCCACTCCAGAAGCTGACGAATCCAGGCAAACCCTTTGTCCCCCTGGTCAAGGGCCGCCTTTCCCTCCTTATAGACCCAGTGGGCCGCGATCCCCTCCTCAGCCGTTTTATGCATCTCCTGAGTTCGAATCTGGATCTCGACCGGTTCACCGATCGGCCCGATGACCGTGGTGTGCAACGATTGATACATGTTCGACTTCGGCATCGCAATGAAATCCTTGAACCGGCCGGGGATCGGCTTCCACAGCGAGTGGATGACGCCCAGCGATCCGTAGCAATCCCTGACCGATTCGGTAATCACCCGAACCGCGGTCAGGTCATAAATCTCATCGAAATCCTTCTGTTGATCGCGCATCTTCTTGTAAATACTGAAGAAATGCTTCGGGCGGCCGGCAATCTGGGTCCGGATGCCGACCTCAGTTAATTTTTGCTGGAGAATTCCTACCACTTCATTAATATCTTTCTCGCGCTCCCGCCGTTTCTTCGCGATCCGCGCGGCCAGATCCTGATAGACCTCGCGTTCGAGGTGACGGAGCGCCAGGTCCTCGAACTCGGCCTTCATCCAGTGGATACCCAGGCGATGGGCGATGGGCGCGTAGAGATCGAGCGTCTCCCGGGCGATCAACCGACGCTTCTCCTCGCGAAGCGGTTCGAGGGTTCGCATATTGTGGAGCCGATCAGCCAGCTTGATCAAGATCACCCGGATATCTTTCGACATCGCCAGCACCATCTTCCGAAGATTTTCGGCCTGATGCTCCTGGCGAGTGCCAAAGGGAAGTTTGCTGATCTTCGTAAGGCCGTCTACGAGGTCCCCGATTTCACTGCCGAAGGCCTCTTTCACCTCTTCCAGAGAGGCATGGGTATCTTCAACCACATCGTGCAGAAGCGCGGCGGCAATGCTCGCCACATCCATCCTGAGGTCCAGCACAATCTCCGCGACGGCGATCGGGTGCGATAGATAAGGCTCTCCCGAGATACGTTCCTGCCCTCGGTGCCCTCTGGCCGCGAAGTCGTAGGCGCGCCGCAGCAGGTCTACATCCGCATCCGGTGAGGCGGCGCGCACGCGCTCGAGAATCGGCTCGATTCCCACGGTTTTCGTACCCATGTTTGTTTACTGATTCCGCTGGGTCCAACCCATACTAATAGTCTATTTTTAGCACATTTTCGCAGACTCTCCAAAGGCTTTCAGAGGACTACAGTTGGACGCCGGGCCTATTTGTGTGGCGGGTTTTTCGCGAATCCCAGCAGACGCAGAATCGCCTCTTGTCGGACCGGACCCTGTCTGATAATCACGGGGGGACTTACCGTGACATCCACGACGGTTGATGAGCGTCCTCCGGTCACGGGACCGCCATCAAGGATGAGATCTACGCGATTCCCGAGCTGACGCAGTACCTCCGGAGCATTCAGGGGATCCGTGCCTCCCGATCGGTTCGCGCTGGTCCCGGTGACGGGACCGCCAAACTGACAGATCAGCGCGTGCGCAATTGCCGCATCAGGAGCCCTGAGGCCGATTCGGCCGGTTCCGGCCGTCAGCAACGGACAGATACTGTGCGGGGCTGGCACGACGAGGGTAAGCGGGCCCGGCCACCAGCGCTCGGCAAGCCGAACAGCCGCTTCTGGGAGCGTGCCGACCAGTCGGATCGCCATGGCAAGATCGGCGACCAGTAGCGGGATGGGGCTGGTCAAACGACGATCCTTCGCCGCAAACACGCGCTCGATGGCCGGCAGACTTGAGGCGTCGGCGCCGAGAGCGTACAGCGTATCCGTCGGAAACGCCACGAGACCACCCCGCTGAAGCACCGACGCTGCTCGCGCAAGCATCGACACCGACGCGGTCTTCAACGCGAGGCTGTGCCTTACAGCTTGCCCGGTCGGTCGACACCCTGCTTGAGTCAATCTCCGGCTACTCCCCCAGGTAGGCGCTCCGAACGTCACCGTTCGCGAGAAGGTTGTCAGCGTCATCGCATAACACGATCCGACCGACCTCCATCACGTAGCCTTTTGCCGCGATCCGCAGCGCCATATGCGCGTTTTGCTCCACCAGCAAAATCGTCGTGGATTGGGCATTGATCTCCTGAATCACCTCGAAGATGGTCTCCACCAATTTGGGGGCAAGCCCCAATGACGGCTCATCCAGCAGCAGAAGCCGCGGCCGCCCCATCAGCGCGCGGCCAATCGCAAGCATCTGCTGTTCTCCCCCGGAAAGCGTTCCGCCAGGCTGGGACCGGCGATCTTTGAGGAGGGGGAAGAGCTGGAAGACCCGATCCAGATCGCGCCGGATCTCGGCGGAGACGGCTCGAGTGTAGGCCCCCATCTCCAGGTTTTCCAGAACGGTCAACGTCGGGAAGATCCGCCGTCCCTCAGGAACCTGCGAGATGCCCCGCCTGACGATGGCGTGACTAGGCAGGTGCGTCAGGTCGTCGCCCTCGAGGCTGATTCGTCCGCTGGTCGGTCTGTGGATGCCGGAGATCGCCATCAGCGTCGACGACTTCCCGGCGCCGTTCGCACCGATCAGCGTCACGATCTCACCCTGCCGCACCTCAAGACTGATCCCCTTGAGCGCATGGATGGCGCCGTAATGCAGATGAACCTCCTTCAGGCTAAGCATGGTCCGCCGCTTTCCCCAGATAGGCGCCGATGACCCTGGAATCCGCCTTGATCTCCGCCGGGACGCCTTCTGCAATCTTCACCCCGTGATCGAGCACGACGATCCGTTCCGAGATGCCCATCACCAACTTCATATGATGTTCGATCAGCAGAACAGTGATGCCCCGAGCGCGAATCGCGTAGATCAGGTCCATGAGGGCGTTGGTCTCCTGAGGATTCATTCCGGCGGCCGGCTCATCCAGCAGTAAGAGCGTCGGCTCGCTCGCCATCGCCCTGGCGATCTCGAGCCGTCGCTGATCGCCGTAGGGAAGCTGGCTTGCCCAGAGATTGCCCTTCTCCCAGAGCCCCACGAACCGCAGCAGATCGATGGCCTTCGCCATCAGCTCGGTCTCTTCCCTGGTGACCCCTTTCGGTCTGATGATCGCGCCGAGCGCCCCGGCTCGCGTTCGACTGTGCCCCCCCACCATGACGTTTTCAAGCACCGTCATATCGTGGAACAGCCGGATATTTTGAAAAGTCCGGGTCACCCCTTTTGCGCAGACTTGATGCGGCCTTAGACCGACCAGGTTTTGCCCGCGATAGCGTATCTCGCCTGAGGCTGGCGCAAAGAGCCCTGTGACAGAATTGAAGAAGGTCGTTTTGCCCGCTCCGTTTGGTCCGATCAGACTCACAATCTCTCCCGCCTTCACGCAGACATCGACCATATCAAGCGCGCGCAGCCCCCCAAAATCGATCGACAATCCTCGTGTTTCCAACAGAATAGCATCCGCCTCCGGCGCGTGGGATGATGGCCGACCAGACTGCTCGCATTCCGTCGGATCGCCTTGCGGCTCGACGATCGCGGGGGCGCGACCATGTTCCCTTTGCCACTGAGGAACTACGCGCCGTCGCGCGGTGAGCAATCCTTTCGGTCGGATCACCATCATCCCAACCATGGCCGCACCAAAGATCAGCATCCGATACAGCGCAAATTGTCGCATCATCTCCGGCAGGATTAGCAGCATTGCGGCCCCGAGGATCACGCCCGGTATGCTTCCCATCCCGCCGAGGACCACCATGCAGAGAACCAGAACCGATTCGAAGAAGGTAAAGCTTTCCGGAGAGATAAAGGTCATCTTACTGGCAAAGCACACGCCCGCGAACCCTGCCCATGTCGCGCCGAGACCGAACGCCAGCAGCTTGGTTTTAACCAGATCGATCCCCATCGCCTCCGCGGCAATCTCGTCGTCACGCATTGCGGTCCAGGCGCGGCCCAGCCGCGAACGATTGAGCCGATCAACGGCAAAGATCGTCAGTAGGACGACAGCCAGGATCAGGTAATAATAGTGAATCGGCTGGGAAAAGGTGAATCCAAAGAGACTCGGACGCGCGATGCCGATAATCCCGTTCGGTCCGCCCGTGACGCTATCCCAGTTATTCAGGACGATTCGGATCATCTCGCCGAACCCCAGCGTCACAATCGCCAGGTAATCCCCACGCAGACGCAGGGCCGGGAAGCCGAGCAGAACACCGAAGACCGCCGCCAGAACCCCTCCAAGCGGCAGGACCTGCCAGAACGACAGGTCGATCCGTGTCGCCAACAGACCGTACACATAGGCCCCTACCGCGTAAAATGCGATGTAGCCAAGATTCAACAGGCCCGCCAGCCCCACGACGATGTTGAGCCCCAGCGCGAGCGTTATATAGATTCCCACCTGAGTCAGCACGTCGACGTAGTACCGGTTCAGCCCAAGGGGGATGACAAGCGCCGCAGCCAGCGCCAGGATGTACAGCAGGCGGCGATCAATCCGTCGCGTCAGATTGCGAGCTGCCGCCCCGCCCGCATCCATCAGGCGATCCGTCCAGACCGGCCCAAGTCTCTGCGACTGAGCCACGAACCACTGGACGAGGCCAAGCAGCAACACGACACCGGCAACCAGAAGCGGGCGTTCCAGGCCAAAATGGGGCGCCTCCAACTCGATCATGAGGGGCATCGACAACAGACCAAGCCAGAGACTGGTGAGGACGATCCTCGCCAGCGGGTGTCGATACCATGGAACGGAATATGACAAGGCTTGCATAGCTCGCCTAGGCGCGTTTTGAGGTATCGACGCCCAGCAGGCCGGTGGGACGAAAGATCAGCACAAGGATCAGGATGGCAAAGGCGAAGACATCTTTGTACTCACTGGAGATATAACCTGCTCCCAGACTCTCAATAAGACCCAACAGGATCCCGCCCAGCATCGCGCCGGGGATACTGCCGATCCCTCCCAGCACGGCGGCGGTAAAGGCCTTGATGCCGGAAATGTAGCCGATATAGAAGTTGATCAGACCGTAGTACATCCCGACCATCACACCGGCCACTGCCGCAAGCGCCGATCCGATGAGGAACGTCACGCTGATCACCCGATTTACATCGATCCCGACCAATTCGGCCATCTGTTTGTCCTGGGCCGTTGCGCGCATCGCTTTGCCGATCTTGGTCCGGCGCACCAGCAGGTGAAGCCCGACCATCAT
>PQAQ01000124.1 GCA_003105305.1 Candidatus Methylomirabilota bacterium | reverse complement strand
TTGATTGGGTGATGTCGCTCGAACCTCGCTGGCATTCGACCATGTATGGCATGGTCTTCATGGCCGGGCATGGTCTCCAGGCCATCGCCTTCATCATCATTGTTGCGCATCTGCTGGCCCGTTGTGGCCCTTTAGCCGATGTGGCACATTCCCGGCGATTTCACGACATGGGCAATCTGGCGCTGACCTTTCTCATGTTTTGGGCCTATACCGCCTTCTCGCAATTTCTCATCGTATGGGCAGAGAACCTCACCGACGAAATCCCCTGGTATCTCCATCGGACAATCGGCGGCTGGCAGGGAATTGCGCTTATGCTTATCGCGCTTCAGTTTAGTCTGCCGTTCGTGCTGCTCCTGTCTCGCGGCGTCAAACAGCGTTCAGAGCTCTTATCATTGATTGCAATCGTCATCCTTTTTATGCGGGTGGTGGATCTGTTCTGGCTCGTGGCCCCCGCCTTCCATCCAAGGGGTTTGTTTATCCACTGGATGGACCTCGTGATCCCGATTGGCATGGGAGGGGTCTGGATCAGCGTCTTTGTGTCCTATCTCAAAAGCCGACCGCTCATCCCTCTGCATGACCCCGTTATGGGAGCCGCACTCGAGCGCGTTCGGGAGGGTCAGGCATGAAAAAGGACGACGTCACGCGAGGGGGCGCCGGATACGAATCCCGGGACATGAGCCTCCGCGTTGTCGGGGCGTTCTTGCTGGGATTGCTCGCGGCGACCGGTATCGTGCTTTTTCTGACGTGGTTACTGTTCACAGTCTTCGCCGCCCAGCAAGCCGGAAGGGACGCGCCCCTCCCGTCGCTTGCAGCGGCGCCGCACCCTCCAGAACCTCGCTTGCAGGTTGACCCCGGAAAGGAGTTCAAGGAAATACGGGCGCAAGAAGACGCCATCCTGAACAGCTACGGTTGGGTGGACCGTAACGCCGGGGTTGTGCGAATCCCGATCGATCGCGCCATCCGGCTGCTGGCCGAGCGAGGGCTGCCGGTGAGAGATCAGAAAGGGGCGACCCGATGACGTCACACGCCCGCCAGCGCCCGAGGCGGTGCGCGGCATGGAGCAGTCCAGGCTGCTCTGCTCGCCCAATGACGACGGACTCCTTCATCCGCCATACCCTACTCACGATCCTGCTGATCTACGCCGCCGTCCTCGCCTGGCCTGCCACGGGATGGACGCAAGACGCAGGATGGACGCATGACTCACAGACGGATACGCGGCCGGCCGCGCTTCGCGAGGTGGCCTTCGATCAGCGGGTAAACGAGCAAGTGCCGCTTGACCTTGTACTTCGCGACGAAGTGGGCCGGTCCGTTTCTCTCGGACGCTATTTCGGTAAGAAACCGGTCATCCTCGCCCTGGTCTATTACCGCTGTCGGAGCCTCTGCCTCCTGGCGCTGGATGGCCTTGTGAGGTCGCTGCGCGCCGTCACGTTCGATGTCGGAAACCAATTCGATGTGGTGGTCGTAAGCTTTGATCCGCGCGATCTCCCCGAGATCGCCGCGGCGGAGAAGGCGAAGATTGTTCAGCAGTACGGCCGACCAGGGACAGAACAGGGCTGGCATTTCCTGACCGGAGAGGAGGCCGTGATTCAGCGGCTCACCCGATCGGTGGGCTTTCGCGCCACATACGACGTCGCAATGGACCAGTATCGGCATGCGGCAGGGATCGTTGTGATGACGGCGCAAGGCACACTGTACCGCTACCTGTACGGGGTCGAGTATTCCTCCAGGGATCTGCGTCTCAGCCTGATTGAGGCCTCCAACAATAGGGTCGGCACACCTCTCGACCAGGTCCTGCTCTTCTGCTACTCTTATGACCCGGCAACAGGGAAGTACAGCGTTCTGGTGATGAACATCATCCGGCTGGCCGGCCTGATGACGGTGGGCGCCATGGGAGCGTTTTTCGCGGTGATGTGGCGCCGTGACCGCCGCCCTGGGAGCGACAAAGGTCGCAAGGCATAAGATGACGACGCCAGAGTTTCCGCTGTTTCCTACGCAAGCATCGACGTATGCGGCGCGCGAGGATGCGCTTTTCTTTTTCCTTCTGGCGGTCAGCGCATTCTTCGCTGCGCTGATCTTCTTCCTGGTGATCTTTTTTGCGGTGAGGTATCGGAGACGCTCGCCGACGGAGCGGGCCAGCGTAATCCGAGAACCCCTCGCGCTCGAGCTGGCCTGGACCATTATCCCGCTCGGGATAAACATCATTGCGTTTGTTTGGGGGGCGCAGCTTTTTTTCTTCGCGTCTCGCCCCCCAACCGCCTCGATCGAGATCGCCGTGGTGGGAAAACAGTGGATGTGGAAGTTTCAGCATCCGGAAGGGCGAAGCGAGATCAATGAGCTGCATGTGCCGGAAGGTCGCCCGATTAAATTGACGATGACGTCGCAGGACGCTATTCATAGTTTTTTCGTTCCCGCCTTTCGGGTCAAAAAGGATGTCGTGCCGGGTCGCTACACGGTAACATGGTTCGAAGCGACCAGGATTGGCGACTATCACCTCTTCTGCTCCCAGTATTGCGGGGCGTTGCACGCGCATATGATCGGCCGCGTAACGGTTATGAACCCGGTCGCCTATGAACAGTGGCTCGGTGGCGTGACGACTCGCGTCAGCTCAATGGCAGAGGCCGGTCGGCTGCTGTTTCGGCAACGCGGTTGTCCCTCCTGCCATCGCCCTGACGGCAAGGGTCTCGGACCATCGTTGGTGGGACTGTTTGGACAGCCGGTATACCTGCAGGATGGCAGGTCGGTCATCGCCGACGAGGGGTATATTCGGGAGTCGGTGCTTCTGCCCCAGGCAAAGATCGTAGCCGGCTACGCGCCTATCATGCCTTCGTTCAAAGGTCAGATCAGCGAGGAAGAACTCTTGCAGATCATTGCGTATATCAAGTCCCTCAAGCAGGAGCAAAGGACCAAGGGTGAGCGATGAATGCGCCACCAGTAACCCAGCGAATGCATTACCTCAACATCGACTACCGGATCAAGTCGTGGCTCTTCACTACCGATCATAAGAGGATTGCGTGGCTGTATCTCGCGTCGATCACCACGCTGTTCTCCGTGGGCGCAGCCTTCGCCGTCGTGATCCGGCTCAACCTGCTGACACCGCAAGGAGACCTGGTTCAGGCGGAAACCTACAACAAGATGTTTACCATGCACGGCCTCATCATGGTCTTCTTCTTCCTGATCCCATCGATCCCCGCTGTCCTGGGAAACTTCCTCATCCCCATGATGATTGGCGCACGAGATGTGGCTTTCCCGCGCCTGAACTTGGCGAGTTGGTACATCTTCACGCTGGGCGCGCTCTTTACCGTCACCGCGGCTGCA
The DNA here is from genome assembly GCA_003105305.1 of Candidatus Methylomirabilota bacterium. GTDB lineage: Bacteria > Methylomirabilota > Methylomirabilia > Methylomirabilales > Methylomirabilaceae > Methylomirabilis. Next base: position 644 of record PQAQ01000124.1, on the reverse strand, counting down.
GTAGGCGGCGTAGACACCGGTTGGACCTTTTACACACCCTACAGCACCACCTACTCCATGACAAACGTCGTGCTGACGGTCATCGGGATCTTCATCGTCGGGTTTTCCTCGATCCTGACCGGGCTGAACTTCATGGTGACCATCCACAAGATGCGCGCCCCAGGCCTGACATGGTTCCGCCTGCCGCTCTTTATCTGGTCACTCTACGCGACGAGCGTAATCTTCGTGCTCGGGACCCCTGTCCTGGCCATTTCCTTGGTGCTGGTGGCTGTCGAGCGGCTGTTCAGGATCGGCATCTTCGACCCGGCGCTTGGGGGCGATCCCCTGCTGTTTCAACACCTCTTCTGGTTCTATTCACATCCGGCCGTGTATGTCATGATCCTGCCCGGAATGGGCGTCGTCAGCGAGGTGATCCCCTGTTTCTCAAGGAAGCGGATCTTCGGCTACCACTACGTGGCCTTTTCCAGTCTGGCCATTGCGGCCATCGGGTTTCTCGTCTGGGGCCACCATATGTTCGTCAGCGGCCAGTCGGTGTATGCCGGCATGGCGTTCTCGGCCCTAAGCTTCCTCGTGGCTATTCCCTCGGCCGTCAAAGTATTCAACTGGACGGCAACGCTCTACAAGGGGTCGATCTCTCACGAGAC
>PQAQ01000123.1 GCA_003105305.1 Candidatus Methylomirabilota bacterium | reverse complement strand
GACTTGAACCCTCGACCTGCTGATTACGAATCAGCTGCTCTGCCAACTGAGCTACGCCGGCCCGAGGGTGCGGTTACTATACCGAAGGGCGCCGGGGCTGTCAAGCCGCTGGGATCGGGTGATCCGCGTCGCCTCTGGGCCGTCAACCCGATGTGATTGATCGGTAACGTCAAGAGTGTACCCGCCTTTCCAGATCCGCGCCCTCGAACGCCAGCAACTTCGCCTTGACCGCGGTGCCGCCTCCGGAATAGTTCCCGAGATGACCATCACTCCTGACCACGCGATGGCACGGGATCAACAACGGAACCGGGTTCTTGGCCAAGGCTGTCCCGACAGCACGGGCTGCCCGTTCCGCACCAATCGCCTTTGCGACCCACCCGTAGGAGCGTACCTGGCCGGCGGGGATGGTCCGAATCTTTTGCAAAACCCTTTGTTGGAACGGCGTGAGCTGGGACAGGTCGATCCGGCCGGAGAAGCGCCGTATCCCCGCCAGATGGTCCCGTATCTGTTTAGCCATATCTTCCGGTAAACGCGGCTCTGATACCGGTCGAACGCCGAACATCCTCGCGCACGCCCTTTCAAAGGCCCGCTTTCCTGATAGGAGTGCCGCATAACAGACGGTCTGACCGTGATAGGCCACAAACAGATATCCGAGGGGGGTCGATATTGGCGCGTAACTCACAACACGCGGAGCAATAGACTCGTCAGTATGTCGCATGTCGATCCTCCGATGTTGACAACGCAAGGTAGCGTTGCAGCTTGTCAATAAAGTGGGCGCTCAGCCGCGCCAACTCGACCTGTCTGAACAACAGCGGTAGGCTTTCCACGGACAGCCGGACCCACCCGTTCACCACCTCATCCAGGTTAGCCTTCGAATGGAACCGGCTCGCACTGATCCACAGTTCACCATGTTCGCTAAAACGCATTTCTGTCCCTTCATGCTCGGCCGCCGCCATGATCGCCTCCCGGAGCGCGTCGCGAGTAATGGCATACGCGTCAGGCTCCCCTTGCTCAACCAGGCTACGGCTCTGCGCTTCCATCGATCGCCCATTGCCCAATGCGTCGGGAGAGGGAATCTGGGTGACGTCGGAGTGATCGGTCCAGAGCGGACAGATGTTCTGGTAGGTACACCAGTGGCAGAGACTACTTTTAATCGGCTTGAATTCTGCATCGGCCTCAATCCGATCAATCATAGCAATCGTCGAATGCTTCAGCCCCTCAAGCGCCTCGGGTGTTCGCCTTGAACGGAGTTCTCTTCCAAAGGCCAGGTAGTGCCAAACCAGACCGACCTCTTTGGCGTCCGGCCATCTCTCCTCTACTGCAAGCTGATAGAGGGCCAGTTGCCGATCGACGTCGATCGCTCCCTGACTCGGCAGACGACCGGACGTCTTATAGTCGTGGATCTCGTACCGCCCGGTCCCGACGCACACAAGACGGTCGATATACCCTTGAATCTTGTAGCAGCCGTGGGGATCCAGAGAGGTCGTCACCCGATGTTCCAGTCCCAGCACCTCTCCGCGGTTGAATGGTTGATGCGCCTGATAGTAGCTAACCAGACAACGCTCGCCGAACGCCTTGTAATGATCGATCGAGCGGTCCCGTTTGACGATCTTCACCTGGGTATGCCAATGCTGCTCCCACCGCCGGTAATAGTCCTGCAGCAGATCCGGCAGGCTTGGCTGGTTGCCGCCTTGCACGGTTTGATACAGCGCGCTCAATACTTCGTGAACCCGTACGCCGAGGTAGGCTTCGATCGATTCTTCTGTTCTCGGAATCCGGTCAATGTAGCGGTACCTGTACTGAAGCGGGCAGGATTCGTACGTGGAAAGCCGGGACGCCGAGTAGATGGGCGCGGCGGACTCAGGCATTGCCGGTCGCACGGAGAAATGCGGCAAGGGAGCGGCACTGCGCATAGGGGTTATTTGTACGCTCCTCGCCGATACTGCTGGAGGTCCGACCGGCGGCGTAGTTGTGACCGGGCAGGACAACGATCTTGTCGTCCAGCTTCATGATTCTATTGGTGAGCGAATCGTACATCTGCTCGGGGCTGCTTCCGGGCAGATCGACTCGCCCGCATGAACCGATGAACAGAGTGTCGCCGGTCATCAGGCGATCCCGGACCAGAAAGCACTGTGACCCCGGCGTATGGCCTGGAGTATGAATCATCGTCACGGCAATGTCGCCAACGTCCAGGGTGTCTCCATGGTCGACCCCTCTGATATTCGATCCGACAATGGGGGTCAGTTGATCGGCCTCTGCCTTATGCACAACTACCTGAGCATCGATCCGACCGAGCAGTTCCGGTACGCCCTGGATCCGCAGATCAAATAACTTGCCGCCGACATGATCGGGATGCGTATGGGTGACCAGAATGCGAGTGAGTCGCATCCCGTCGGCTTCAGCAAGCGCCACGATCCTCTCGATCTCCCAGGCCGGATCGATCACCGCCGCCTCGCCTGATTCGAGATCGCCGATCAGGTAGGCGTTCGTCTGCACGGGTCCCAGCACGAGAGTCACGATTTCCAGCATCAGCCCACGCCTTCAGATCTTCGGGCGGTGATCTCACCCATCGACATCACACCTCAACCATCGCGTCCACATGGTCCCGCGGCGCGACTTTGCGACGCGGCACGCGCGCCAGCGTAAGGATAATCCCAAGAACGACCAGGATCATGCCGGTTGGATACATCAGCGCCGGGTCGCGCGCATACAGCCACCCCGCAAGCGGCGGCGCCAGAAGCGTACTGGCAGAGCCCAGAGTTTCCGCCAATCCGTAGGCCAGCCCCATTTGCGACTTGTGCACGAACTGGCGCACCTGTGCCACCCCGAGGCTTCTAATTGGTCGATAGCCTCCCAGTAGGAAGTACCCTACGGCAAACCAACCCAGTCCCAGTCCTTTCCACAGGATGAGCGTGAATGCGACCATGGCCGCTTGTCCCAGCAGGAATCCAGTTCGCGCCTCCAACTGGCCAAGCACCAGCGCCAGGATCGTCGTCCCCAGATAGGCGATCGAGATCAATTGGCCGAGTGCACTGAGAGACAGCCCCTGCTCGTTGCGCAGAAAGTTGGAGGACAGCGGCTGAGGCACGTAGGCCGCGAACGCCACAAAAAAGAACACCCACAAGAACTGTAGATACCTTTTGTTGTGGAGCAGGCGTGCCGGAGGGTTCTCTGGATCATGGTGGTCTCTCGGCTGCGGATGGATGAGCAACACGGTCAGGGTCGAAAACACGAAGATGACAGCGGCGATCGCGTAGACGGTTCGAAAGTCAAGGGCGTCTGCTATACGTCCCCCGATCATCGGACCGATCACCGCCCCGCCATTGAAGGTCATGGAGACGAAGGTCATGGCCCTGCCCACCGACCACTTGCCGCGGGCCGCCGTTGTGTAGCTGTCCAGCGGTGAAGCCACGAACGCCGTCAGACCGTACAACAGGAGCCCACCGACAAATGCCGGCAGAGTTCTGGCCAGGGCCATTATGCCGGTCGCAAGCACACCGATGCCCCAAGCCGCGATCAGCATGGGTCTGCGTCCCATGGCGTCGGCGAGGCGGCCGGCGGGGATGTGCGTCAGCGTCATAGCCGCGCCGAAGGCGCCCAAGA
>PQAQ01000122.1 GCA_003105305.1 Candidatus Methylomirabilota bacterium | reverse complement strand
TCGTTCATGTCGTCGCCCTCGACGAGGATGGTGTACAGACCCGTGATGCTCCCGCCACGATCCGCGGTCCCAGCCCGCTCCAACAGTCCGGGCAGCATGGCAAACGCCGACGGCGGATACCCTCGCGTTGCCGGCGGCTCTCCCACCGACAGGCCGATCTCCCGCTGAGCCAGCGCGAACCTCGTCAGGCTGTCCATCATCAACAGGACATGCCGTCCCTGATCCCGAAAATATTCGGCGATCGCCGTCGCGACGAACGCCGCCTGCCGGCGAAGCAGCGAGGGTTCATTCGAGGTGGCCACCACCACCACCGAACGCCGCAGCCCCTCCTCTCCCAGCTCCTTGGCGATGAACTCCCGGACCTCCCGCCCGCGCTCTCCCACAAGCGCAATGACGCTCACGTCGGCCTCGGTGTAGCGGGCAATCATCCCGAGTAGCGTGCTCTTCCCGACGCCGCTCCCCGCAAAGATCCCCACCCGCTGCCCCCTGCCGCAGGTCAGCAACCCATCGATGACCCGGATCCCCGTCGACAGCGGCTCGTGAATGGGGGCGCGCATCATGGGCGCGGGCGGCCGACGGTGAACGGAGCAGCGGGCCTCGACCTCCATCGGGGCCTTGCCGTCGATAGGACGGCCGAGACCGTTGACGACGCGGCCAAGCATCGAACGACCCACCGGGACCTCAAACGGTCGGCCGGTCGCCACAACCTCGCTTCCCGGACGGATGCCGTGAATCTCACCCATCGGCATCAGGAGCAGGGTGTCGCGATGAAACCCGACGACCTCCGCCCATACATCGTGGCGCCCCGCGGAGCGAATTCGACACAGCTCGCCGACGAACGCCTCCTGACCCACCGCCTCCACCACCAGGCCGACCACCTTGGTCACCTTTCCCAACGATCGGATGAGCGCGGCCTTCGCGATGCGCGCGCGGGCGTGACCCCAATCGAACCGGGTCTCGGTCATGACATCTCATCCCTTCCGAGCAGGCGCGCCGCCTCCTGAAGCTGACTCTCCAGCCGGGCATCAACGAGACCGGTCTCCAACTCGACCACACAGCCCCAGGAGGAGATCGCGGGATCGGGAATAAGTCGAGCCGCCTCATGCGAGCCGAGCAGTTCCCCCCGGTGTTCCGCCAGCGATTCGTAATCGCCGGGGTTGACCCGAATGGCGATGACCTTCCGGCTGCCGGCGACCTCCAGGGCGGTCCTGACGAACTGTGACGCCGCGTCCCGACACGCTCCCAGCTCGGATCGCAGCACGCGCTCCGCCACGGTCACGGCAAGATCCACCAGTTCCGTCTCCGTATTCATAATCACGGCCTGGCGGGCCGCCGCGACCTGTCGGCACGCCTCGCGCAGCGACGCCTCCAACGGTTCAAGTCGACGCCGCGCCTCGTCCATCGCGTCCTGCCGGCCTTTGGCGCGACCCTCCTGCTCGGCCTCGCGCTCGATCTGTCGCGCCGCCTCGCGGGCCGCGAGCAGGATGGCCTCGGCCTCGCGCTCGACCGCGCGGATCGACTCATATCCCGACGCGGCGGCCTCGCGCTCCGCCTGCGCCTCGCCGACCGGTTGATGCAACGCGCGCGGCAACTCTTCAAAAGACACGCGCTCCCAGCCACCGACCGCTGCTGCCACGATGTTAGACAATGATCTCCTCCGCGCCTCCGCCGCGTCCCTGCACGATAATCTCGCCGGATTCCTCGAGCCGGCGCACGATCGCCACGATCTTCTGCTGGGCGGCCTCCACATCCCGAAGTTTGACCGGTCCCAGAAACTCAATCTCCTCCTTCAGCAGGCCGGCCGCCCGCTCCGACATATTTTTGAAGATCTTCGCCGCCACCTCGGCGCCGGCTGCCTTCATCGACAGGGCAAGCTCCTTCTGCTCGACCTCCTTGAGGACGCGCTGCACCCCGCGATCGTCCACCAGGATCACATCGTCAAAGGTGAACATCAGCTTTCGAATCTCGTCGGCCATATCAGGATCGCTCTCTTGAATGGCCTGAAATACTCCGCGCTCGCTGTTACGGTCCATGGAGTTCAGAATCTCCGCCACCTGCTTGACGCCGCCACTGATGGAGACCTCCTGATTGACGACCGACGACAGGCGATGGTCCAGAATCGCCTCGATCTCGCCGATCACCTCCGGATTCGTCTTATCCATATTGGCGATCCGCATGACCACATCCGCCCTGGTCGCCTGCGGCAGACCCGCCAGGACACCGGCGGAGGTCGTCGGATCGAGGTGGGACAGGACAACGGCGATGGTCTGCGGATGCTCCTGCCGAACCGAGTCGAGCAGAAATCTCGGGTCCACCTTCTTGAGGGCGCTGAAAAAGTTAGCCCCCTTCAAGCCCTGGAGCCGCTCGATGATCGCTGATGCCTTATTTTTGCCGATGGCCCGCTCCAGGACCTCCTGCGCGTAGCGGATCCCGCCGCTGGACATATACTCCTGCGCGCGCGCCATCTGCTGGAACTCCTCGATGACGGCGGTCGACGCCTTCGCGGAGACGTTCTTCATCCTGGCGATCTCGCCGGTGATCGCCTCGATCTCCTCATCTTCAAGCTGCTTGAAGATCTGGGCGGCCGACTCGACCCCGAGCGCCAGCACCAGCACCGCCGCTTTCTGGGGACCGCTCAGCGTATCTGGGGAGGTCATAACGGTTTCCTCACGACCCAGGCTCTGACAAGCTGGGCGACAACGTTCGGGTTATTGCGCGCCAGTTCCATCAGCCCCTCTCGCAGCGGATCGTCCGTAGAGACGTCGAGGGCCGGCGGGGGCGGCGGGCCGCTTCCTACGGCGTCGACGCCAGGCGGTGATGAGATCGAAAATTGGCTCGGTGCGTCGAAGGCCGGCTGGCGGCGACGCTCCTTCAGCAACCGAATCAGCGGGCGTACGACAAAGAACAAGGCCAGGAGCACACCGATCCCGGTTGCCGCCTGCGTCGCCAGCGAGTACCAGAACGCCTTGCGCTCCGCCTCATCCATGAGCGCCCGCTCCTTCTCCATGGCCGACGTATCGAAGGGGAACTCCGCCACCTCGACCTCATCGCCACGCGCGGCGCTGTATCCGACCGCGTTCTTGACGGCCACCTTGATCTTCTCGATCTCTTCGGCCTTGCGCGGGACATACTCTTTCCGCTCGCCGCCCTTGCCGTCCGGCGTCGTCTTGTAGCTGCCGTCTACCATAACCGCAACCGACACCCGTTTTAACTGTCCAGGCGCCAAGACCGTCCGCTCAAGGACCTTGCTCACATCGTACTGGACGGTTTCGGCCTCTTTGGTTGATTTCGCGGTGTTCTGACCCGACTGCGACTGCGCCGCGGCCTGATCGGGAACATTGGAGGCGGTCCCCGCCGCGGCCACGGGGGTCGTCGTCGAGCTGTTCTGGGTCTCGGTCGTCCGTTGTTCGCTCTTAATCACGCTGCGCGGATCGAATCGTTCCTCGGTCCGCTCCACGCTGGTGAAATCCATCTGCGCAGCAACCCTCACGGTCGCCTTGTTCGGACCCAGGATCTCTTCAAGCATCGTGCGGACCCGACGCTCCAGCTCGGTCTCGATCGCCTCCTGCGCCTCAAACTGCCCGGTGCTCCCGCCGGGCGATCCCTTGTCCGCCGGTCGCGCGATCAGTTTTCCGGATGTGTCGATGACCGTCACCCGATCGGCGTTGAGTCCTTCAACTGAACTCGACACCAGGTGCACAACCCCCCTGACCTGCTCGGGCGTCAGCCGGGCGCCGGGACGAAGGTTCAGGACGATCGACGCGGTCGCGGGCTTTTCCTGCTCGGTAAACACCGACGGCTGGGGGAGGGCCAGATGCACGCGGGCGCCGGTCACCTCTTTAAGCTGCCCGATGGTCCTGGCGAGCTCGCCCTGGAGCGCGCGCTGATAGTTGAGGCGTTGGACGAAGTCGGTCGTCCCGAGCGTCGTGCGATCAAAGATCTCGAAGCCCACCCCTCCGCCTTGCGGCAGGCCGCGGGTCGCCAGGTGGAGTCGGGTTTCATGGACGACGCCGGACGGCACCAGGATCCGGGTGCCGCCGTCCACAACGCGATAGGCGACCTTGTTGCTTTTCAGTTCATCGACAATGGCGCCGGCGTCGGACGGATTCAACTGCGAGAAAAGCGTCGTCATATCGGGACGGTTGGCAGAGAAGGCGATCCACAGGAGGGTCGCGAGTGCGCCTCCGCCCACCAGCAGCACCAGCGCGCGGCCGGATCCGCCGAGTCCGGCCCACATCAGCTTCAACGATTCGATCATCCGCGTCATGGTCTCAGGCATCCGTCATCAGAGAGCGCGGCAGGCCTCTCTGCCTCCATTACACCGGCATCCGCATAATCTCCTGATATGCTTCAACGACCTTATTCCTGACCTGGAGCATAAGCTGAAACGAGATTTGCGCCTTCTCAACGGCAATCATAGTTGCGGCAAGATCTCCGGATCGCCCCTTAGCCACCTGTTCGGTCAGGGCGTCGGCCTCATGCTGTAATTGACCGGTCTGGGCGACGGCCTCCTGCAAGAAGCCGGCAAACGACCCCTGACCGGCGTTCCCCGCTTTCGCGGTCGGTGCGACGAGGCCTCCCTGACTCGGTCCTATCGGCAGAATCGGATGGATCGCCATTCTACGACTCCTTCAACCGCCGGCCGCAGCCTGCGTTATCTCCCAATCTCCAGCGTCTTCGCCATCATCCCCTTTGCAATCTGGATCGCCGAAATATTCGCTTCATAGGCGCGGGACGCGGACATCAGGTCCACCATCTCCATCACGGGGTTGATGTTCGGCATCGCGACATAGCCGTTCGTATCGGCATCAGGATGCGACGGGTTATAGACAAGGTTTGGGGACGCCTGGCTTTCGACAATCTTCAGCACGTCGACCCCCCCAGGCGCAGCGTCGGAGTTCAGCAACGTCTCGAAGGCGGAAGGCTCGCGCGCGCCCAGCACTACTCCCTTGCGACGGTACGGTCCGCCGGACGGCGTGCGCGTTACCTCAGCGTTCGCCAGATTCTCGGCGATCAGGTTCATCCGTGTCCGTTGAGCCGCCAACGCCGTCGCGCTGATCTCCATCGACGCGAAGATTGATCCCATGTCGCTGTCTCCTTAGTTGCCCCGTATGGCGGTTCGTAGCGTCGTGATCCGCGAGTTGAGGATCTGAATCATGGCATTGTGCCACAACGCATTCTCTGCCATCTTTGCCATCTGCCGATCGAGATCGATCGTGTTGCCGTCGTACCGTCCTGCGCCTCCGATTCGATCGTCCGTCACGACGGCCCTGACAACCGTCGCCGAGGGCTCGCCCGCCTCCGATGCCAGCCTGAGTTCCTCCTCAAAGCGGACCTCCAACGGGCGATAGCCAGGCGTCTCAACGTTGGCGATATTCCGCGAGAGGATCTGGTGCCGCAGTGATGCGGCCCGGATCATGTCGGTCAATAAACTTGCGGTCTCATCAAACAGGAGTGTCATCGGCAGCCCTTCCTCACACCATAGCGTTCAGCGCCCGGCCATCAGCGATCAGGAGATAAGACCGAAGTGTTTTGGGTGTTGCCTCCGCCCGCTTCAGCTTTCAGTCTCTCCACCTACCGTCTCTCAACCAGCAAAGCGTGTGCCACCATAAAAGCCCGCAATCTCATGAACTTTTCCGGATCGACGTCACAGGGGCGGCAAGTTCCCGACCCGTAATGGGCAAAATTTTCCCCGCCTCCCGATAATCCCTCAATTTGTTTCGAATTGTCCGGACGCTCACACCGAGAATCTCCGCCGCCTTCATTCGATTGCCTCCGACGCTCGCCAGCGTCTCCAGGATCAGTTGCTTTTCCATGGCACGAAACGAGCCGCCCGTCGTTTCCTGAATCTGCTCGCCGGTCGCCGGCTCAATCATGGTCTCAAGGATGAGATCGGACGGCTCAAGACAGGCCCGATTGCACAGCAGGACCGACCGATGAACGCAGCTTTCCAATTCGCGCACGTTACCGGGCCACGACCATCCCTCTAATCGCGCGATCGCAGCCGGTGAAATCTCTCGGACCGGATTGTCCGCCCCGCCGGCATAACGTTTCACGAAATGTCGCGCCAGCAGTGCGATGTCGCCTTTTCGCTCGCGAAGCGGCGGCAGGGAGATCGGCACCACCGCCAGGCGATAGTAGAGATCCGGGCGGAAGCGTCCATGGCGAATCTCGTCCTTGAGATCCCGATTGGTGGTGGCGACCACGCGGATATCGACCTCGACCGGGCGCGACCCGCCAACCCGATCAATCGCCCGTTCCTGCAGCGCCCTGAGCAGCTTGGCCTGCAGCGGCGCGGACATTTCGCTGATCTCATCCAGCAGCAGGGTGCCGCCGTCGGCCGCCTCGAACTTTCCGACGCGACGGGTCATCGCCCCCGTGAAGGCGCCCCGCTCGTGGCCGAACAGCTCGCTCTCCAATAACGATTCCGGGATCGCCGCGCAGTTGACCGCGACAAACGGTCCCTGGCGCCGCCTACCTGAGAGGTGTGCCTGCCGCGCGAACAGCTCCTTACCCGTCCCACTCTCGCCCTGTATGAGAATTGATGCCGCGTCGTCCGCGACCCGCTTGACGGTGCTCAGCAGGGCCAGGATCTTCGGGTCACGGCTGACAATGGCGGCGGCGGCGCTATCGGCAGCGTAAGCCCCCTCCGCGCCCATCGCCCGCTCCAGGATCTCTTCAACCCGCTTCGTCGAAAACGGTTTCATAAGGAAATCGTAGGCGCCTTCCTTCATCGCCTGGACCGCCGTCTCTACCGAGCCGTACGCCGTGATCAGGACGACCCGCGGCGCGCTCTCGGCCCCCTTGATCCGCTTCAGCAGCTCCAGCCCGTCCATCCTGGGCATCCTGATATCGGCGAAGACCAGCGGTGTGGGAGACCGTCTGAACTGAAGCAGCGCATCCTCCCCATCGCAGGCCATGACGCTTTCAAACCCTTTTCGCCGGATCGTCTCCGACAGGGCAGTTCGTATCAACGGCTCATCGTCTACGACCAGGATACGAGGCTTCATGTCAGATGTCTCCTTTGGAGGACGTCGCATCCGGGCATCGGCGTCTGAACAGGATCGTGAATGTGGTCCCCTCGCCGAGGCGGCTTTCCAGGCTGGCTCGAGCCCCGTGTTGCTCCAGGATCCGCTCGACAATGGCCAGGCCGAGCCCCGCTCCCTTCGGCTTCGTCGTGAAAAACGGGAGAAAGATCTTGTCCAGATCGGCGTCGGCAATGCCGCTTCCGCTGTCCGACACCTTGACCTCGATATATTCGCCTCCACCCGGACCGCCAGAATCCGGACACCGTCCGGCCTGTCGATGATCGGCCGCTTCCGGACCCGTACTCGATGCGCCAGAACCGCTCGCGGAACCGCCGGCACTGATCCTGAGCCGACCTCCCGACGGCATCGCCTGGACGGCATTCAGGATAAGGTTCAGAAAGACCTGTTTCACCAACTCCTGATCGGCATCGACCTCGAGCGGGCCCGGATCATACGATCTGATCGGATCGATCTGCTGCTCTTTCAGCGCGTACCACGCCGTGCCCATCGCCTCCTCAATCACCTCGCGCAGATCGACCGACCTCACGCGCGGCTTGACCGGTCTGGTGAAGGCCAAGAGGTTGGTCAGCACGGTATTAACGGCCGCGACACCTGCCTGGATGCCTTGCGCCAGACGGCTTCTGTCGCGGTCCGCCTGCGTCTCCTCAGCGAGCAGCGTGGCCAGCAGCTCGATCGACGTCAGCGGATTCCTGATCCCGTGCGCGATCGTGACCGCCATCTGCTCCAATCCGGCCTGCGCGGTCGAGCGTCGTCGCCGCTCCTCAACCCATTTTCGGCGCGAAATGTCGTCGAAGATCAGAAGCGTGTCCAGCATGCGGCCGTCTTCATCATAGATGGGCGACGCGCCGATCTCCGCCTCCAGGTTCTGCCCGTCCTGCCTCGTAATCCGGCCCTCTCTGGCGCCGTCAGGTCCGCCTTCCGCAAGACGGCGAATGAGGTCCGCCGCATCCTCACCCAAGAGCTGATCGGTCTGCCGACCCACCGCCTCAGCGGCGGTACAGCCGGTCAGTCGTTCCGCGCCGCGGCTCCACAGTGTGATCCGGCCCGCGGAATCGACGACGGCGATGCCCTTTTCGATGCTGGCGAGAAGATTGGATAGGTAACGGTGAATACGGGTGTTCTCTTGCAGGCTGTGGGTCAGGCGGAGATTTGTATCGTACAGTTCACCGTTGAGAGCCGTCACCTGCTCACTCAAATCGGCGTAGGCCTGCTCCAGCCGCTCCGCGGCCACCGTAAATCCCTCGAAAGCCCCATGGATCAGGCGTGATACAGAGTCGCCGGCACAATCGGAGTCGACCGAAACGTTAGCCATACATGCCTCCTCACGCGGCGATGGAACGAGATCGGCCCTCACGCTGGAGTCAGGACCTGTTCGAGCTTCTTTTTGAGTGTCTCGGCATCGAACGGTTTGACGATATAATTGGTCACCCCTGCCGCAAGCGCGACCATGATATTTTCTCGCTCCGCCACCGTCGTAATCATCAGAACCGGCAAATGCTTGAGCTGTTCCTTCGAGCGGATGGCCTTCACGAAGTCGATGCCGTTCATCTCCGGCATGTTCCAGTCGGTAATCACCAGCTCGATCGGGGCGTCGGCGCCCTCCAGACAAGCCAGACCTTCCACTCCGTTTCCGGCCTCTACCGCATCGTCGTATCCGGCGAACTTGAGGTTATTCCGGATGATTCGCCGCATTGTCGCCGAGTCGTCCACGATCAGTACGCGCATTGTCTGATATCCTCCCTGTTCCGTCCGGCTGTTTGCCGTTGTCCGGTAGTAATAGCCGTGTCCTGCCTGCAGAACCCGGCCTGTAGTGAAGCAAGCCGAGTGCCAAGCGTCTTATACGTCGAACGGGTCATATTCTGGTCTCAATCGTCCGGTTTGATGTATGGTCAAGAAACGGTATACGGCCAGGATTTAGCCGGCGGCCGCGGGGAACAGCGGAAACTTCTTAAAAGTAGGGAAAGAAATGGAGGTAGAGCGGCTCAGGCTGAAATTTGATCGTGGTGGAAAGAAGCTTACCGCTTTGGCCCGACGGTTTCCCCGGTTAAGTTGCGCAGAGGGTTTGCCGATATTTCACTAGGGGCATTGGGCCTCTACCCTCACAAAAAGTTAGGGAGACAGACGCATGTTCGCACTCATCGGAATTGTTGTCGTGTTCGGAACGGTCATCGGCGGTTTTGCTATAGAGGGCGGACCAATTCCGGTATTGATTCAGCCTGTGGAGCTGCTGATCATCGGCGGCGCCTCCATCGGCGGACTGCTGATCGCCGTCCCACTGAAGCTCCTAAAAATCCTCATCGGCCATATCATGGGGACACTCGGTTCGGGTCTGGGCAAGGAGGCGTATCTGGAGGCGCTTCAGGTTCTGTACGACCTCTTCACAAAGGCCAAGCGTGAGGGATTCACTGCTATCGATTCCGACCTCGCCGGTCCCGAGAAGAGTCCGATCTTCTCCAAGTACAAGGGGTTCGCCAAGAACCACCATGCCATGGCCTTTCTCTGTGACTCGCTACGCCTGGTCGTCGACGGCGCGGTCGACGCCGATGAACTTGAAGCCATTATGGATACAGAGTTGGAGACGCATCATGAAGAGGGCGCACAGACCCCCTCCATCATGGCCAAAGTGGGCGACAGTCTGCCGGGTCTCGGTATCGTCGCCGCCGTTCTCGGCATCGTCATTACAATGCAAGCTATCGATGGACCGCCGGAGGAGATCGGGCACAAGGTAGCCACGGCGCTGGTCGGGACGTTCCTCGGTATCCTGGCATCGTACGGCGTTGTCCAGCCGATGTCGCAGAGCCTCGAATATCAGGCGCAATGCGAGGGAAAATACCTAGCCTGCATCAAGGCCTGCCTCGTGGCGTTTGCGCGCGGCGCGCCGCCGATCATTGCCGTCGAGTTCGGTCGGCGCGTCATCTTCAGTTACGACCGACCGTCGAATCAGGAGATGGAATCCGCCTGCAAGGGAACGCCGGTCAAGGAGGCCGCATGAGCGACGCGGAAGACAAGGACAAAACCGACGGGCCGCGAAAAATCATCAAAAAAAGCAGGGGCCACGGCGGCCACCACGGGGGAGCCTGGAAGGTGGCCTACGCCGACTTCGTCACCGCCATGATGGCCCTGTTCATCGTGCTCTGGATCGTCGGTCAGAGCAAGTCGGTCAAAGAGGCGGTGGCCGGCTACTTCAAGGACCCCTCCAATTTCTCGAAGGGCGGCTCGCCGGGCGGCCTGCACGCCAAGGGAAGCATTGGGCTGCTCTCGAAGGGGGGCGATCCCGTCGTCGTTCCGGGGCAGCCGCAATCGGCTGCGGGTGATGAGTCGAAAGAAACCAATAAGCCGCTCGGCGATAAGGAGCAAGATCGCACTCACCTCGAAGAGGCGGCGGAGCAGTTCAGGCAGGTGATTCGGCAGGTGCCGACGCTGCAGGCGCTTGAAGGGCAGATTCAGATCGAGATCACCAACGAGGGGCTTCGCATCCAACTGATCGAGGGCAGCCGGGACAGCTTTTTCGACCTCGGCTCATCGCGACTGAAGCCGGTCACCCGTCAACTGCTCACGACGATCGCGCGCGAGGTCTCTAAACTCCCTAATCAGGTGATCGTCGAGGGGCATACCGACGCCCGCCCGTACGGCGGCGGCGGCAGACGCGACTACTCGAACTGGGAGCTCTCGACCGACCGGGCCAACAGCGCCAGGCGCGCGATGGAAGAGGCGAAGCTCCGACCTCACCAGGTCTCCAAGGTGATCGGCTATGCGGACCAACACCTGTTCAACCCGACGAACCCGCTCGATACGGCCAACCGTCGGATCAGCATCCTGGTGCGATTCCTGGCAACATCGGCTGAAGCGACGCCTTCGGCTGGGATCAGGACCGGCGCGCCGGTTGATCTCGCGGGCCGGAAGGCGGCACGAGACGGGTAGGAGGTCTAACCGCCGGCGAGCTTGGTCCGCAAGGTCTGCCGCGAGATCCCCAGCACCTTCGCCGCCTCCGTCTTATTCCCGCCGACCTCCTTGAGGACCCGGTCGATATGGGCCCGTTCCACGTCGGCCAGGCGGTGAAGCGCATCGCGCCCGGCGCCGTCGTCGAGCCCCGGTGCGATCGGGT
>PQAQ01000121.1 GCA_003105305.1 Candidatus Methylomirabilota bacterium | reverse complement strand
TTCCTCCAGCGTTTCCGCGTGGTTCCGAATGAGATCGCCGCAGAGAGCCCGTACATCACCCACAACATCCGATTCACCCGTCAGGCGTATGGCCTCGACCGGATCGATGAGCGAGAGTTTCCAGCTGAGGACACCCTGACCCGGGAGGAGCTGCGACGAAACGATCTGACGATCAAGAACATCAGGCTCTGGGACCACCGTCCATTGCTGACCACATACGGTCAGCTTCAGGAGATCCGGACCTACTATAAGTTTGTAGACGTGGATAACGACCGATATCTGATCGACGGCGAGTATCGACAGATCATGCTCTCGGCCAGGGAGATGTCGTATCAGCATCTTCCCGGTCAGAGCTGGATCAATGAACACCTGATCTTCACGCACGGCTATGGGGTCGTCTTCGGCCCCGTGAACCGTATTACCCCGGAAGGGCTGCCGGAGTTCTTCATCAAAGACATCCCGCCTGTCTCCACGACGCCGATCAAGGTGACGCGCCCGGAGATCTATTACGGCGAGCTCGACAACGACTACGTCATCGTCGGGACGCGCGCCCAGGAGCTGGACTATCCGTCCGGCGAGAAGAATGTCTACAGCACCTATACCGGTCAGGGTGGTGTGCCGCTTAATTCGTTCGGACGAAAGCTGCTGTTCGCAACCCGCTTCGGCACCATGAAGATCCTGCTGTCGCAGGATCTGACGCCGGACAGTCGGATCATGTATTATCGACAGATCGCCGAGCGGGTCAAGAGGGCGGCGCCCTTCCTGCTCTTTGACCGAGATGCCTATCTGGTGATCGGTCGGGATGGCCGGCTGTTCTGGATCATCGACGCCTACACCACCTCGGATATGTACCCGTACTCCGAACCGATTCGAGGGGTAGGCAACTATATCCGCAACTCCGTCAAGGCAGTCGTCGACGCCTACAACGGAAGCGTCAGCTTCTATTTGGCCGATCTCGACGATCCCCTAATTAAGGCCTATGACCGCGCCTTTCCCGGGCTGTTTCAACCGCTCGACGCCATGCCGGACGATCTGAAGGCGCATCTCCGGTATCCTCAGGGAATGTTCAATGTTCAGGCCCGACTCTATAGCACCTATCACATGCAGGATCCGCAGGTCTTTTATAACAAGGAAGATCTTTGGAGTATCCCTGCTGAGATGGAGCCGTACTATACCATCATGCGGCTTCCGGGTGAGGCGAAGGAAGAGTTCATCCTGCTCCTGCCGTTTACGCCGAATAGGAAGGATAACATGATTGCATGGCTCGCGGCCCGCAGCGACCCGCCGCACTACGGCAAGCTGACCGCCTTTAACTTCCCCAAGGCCAAGCTCGTCTACGGCCCGCGACAGATCAACGCCCGCATCGATCAGGATTCCTTTATCTCGCAACAACTCTCGCTCTGGAGTCAGCGCGGCTCCACCGTCATTCGGGGCAGCCTGCTGGCGATCCCGATCGAACGATCCCTGCTGTATGTCCAGCCGCTCTACCTCGCCGCTGAAAAGGGGTCACTCCCGGAGCTCAAGCGAATCGTCGTAGCCCAGGGCAATCAGATCGCCATGGAAGAGACGCTCGACACCGCCCTGGCCAAAGTTTTTGGTGGCTCGGCGAGGGCGACGGTCGAAGCGAGAATCCCGCCAAGCCCTGGCGTACCGTCAGCAGTTGATAGCTCCGTCAAGGCGCTGGTCACCCGCGCCTATGACCATTACACGCGCGCGCAGGAGCTACTTCGGCAGGGTAACTTCGCCGGCTACGGCGAGGAGGTCAAGCGGCTGGAGTCGGCGCTAAAGGAACTGCGCGCCCGCGCCGGGAGGTAGCCGCATTCCCGCGTTGCCGCTCCCGGATCACTTTGTATCGTAAAGGAACAAAGATGTCTGTTGCCATCAAGCGTGCCGCGGTTCTGGGAGCGGGCGTGATGGGCGGCGGGATCGCCGCTCACCTCGCCAACGCCGGTATCCCGACCTGCCTGCTCGATATTGTTCCACCTGAGTTGAGCGACGAGGACCGCCGCAATGGGCTCACACACGAAAGTCCGGCGTTCCGCAATCGATTGGCTGCCAGGGGCCTGGACGCCGCACTCAGGGCTTCTCCTCCCGCGTTCTTCTCTCCCAAAGACGCCCGCCTGATCACGATCGGCAATATCGAAGATCATCTCGGATGGCTCGCTGAGGCCGACTGGATTATTGAGGCGGCGCCCGAGCGACTTGAGATCAAACAGGCGCTCTATACACAAGTTGAAGCTCACCGTAAACCGGGAACCCTCGTCAGCAGCAACACATCCGGGATCCCGATCCGGCGACTGGCCGAGGGGCGATCATCAGACTTTCGGCAGCACTTTCTGGGCACGCACTTCTTTAACCCGCCGCGATACATGAAGCTCCTGGAGCTGATCCCTGGCCCGGACACCGTGCCGGCAGTGATGCAGCGAACGGCTGCGTTTGCGGAGCGGAGGCTGGGCAAGGGGGTCGTCTTCGCAAAAGATACGCCCAACTTCATCGCCAACCGAATCGCCGTCTTCGGCTTCTTCGCCGCCATGCGACTCATGGTGGAGGGCGGCTATTCGATCGAAGAGGTCGACCGGCTCACCGGAATGGCCATTGGCCGTCCCAAGACCGCTATATTCCGGACCGCCGATCTGGTCGGCCTCGATACGATCGTCCACATAGCCACGCATATCGCAAAGGCGCTCCCGGACACCGATGAGCAATCGGTCTACACCATCCCGCCCTTCCTCCTCGAGCTGGTGAAACGCGGCTGGTTGGGTGAAAAGACCGGGCAGGGATTCTACAAGCGGGTGAAGGGGGTCGAGGGGAGCGAGATACTCGTCTTTGATTATAAAACGATGGAGTACCGCCAGACGCGGCCGGTGACGTTTCCATCTCTCGATATGGTCCAAGGCATTGAGGACCCCGTGGAGCGACTCCGGGCGCTCGCCTATGCCGATGACCGGGCCGGGCATTACGTGTGGCCGTTCTTACGTGATACCTTACTCTACGCGGCCCATCGGATTCCTGAGATCGCCGATGACATCATCAGCATAGACCGCGCCATGAAATGGGGCTTCGGCTG
>PQAQ01000120.1 GCA_003105305.1 Candidatus Methylomirabilota bacterium | reverse complement strand
CGCATGAAGAAGATGCCGCCTTCGGGATCGGTCGTGTGCTGGTCCGAGTGTACGATGTTGGCGCCCTGCTCAAACAGGCAGCGCGAGACGGCCGCAACGATGCCCGGACGATCGAGACACGAGATCAACAGGCGGGCACGGGAATGGTGCGCCATGGTCTAGCCTCTAGTGGGATCGAACTCGGGGCTAAGACGGGTAACGAGATCGGTGGAGATCTGCCGACGATATCGGTCGGCCGACGTTCCGCCTACCGCTTTGCTTTGGCAAAGCGTCCTTCCCACTGGACGCCTGGGGCGTTGGGATCAGTTGGGACATTCAGCTCATAGTTGAACTGGCCCATGAGGTATTCATGAACGTGTCTGGCGGCCTCCTTGGCCTGTCCCATGGCCAGGATCACTGTCGAACCGCCGGTAACCACGTCACCACCCGCAAAGACCCCCTTCTTGCTGGTATGGTAGGTGGTGGTATCCACCATCACCACGCCCCATTTATTGGTGCGCAGTTCAGGCGTCATGCTAGGGATAATCGGGTTCACGTCGCATCCCAACGAAAAGACTACCGTATCCACCTCATCGATAAAGTACTCGCCGGTGGGGAGCGGCTTTCTACGGCCGGACTCATCCGGCTCGGACAGCTTCATCACTTCGCACTTGATGGCTTTGACGAAGTGGCGCTCGTCGCCGAGAAACTCAACAGGGTTGGACAGCCACTTGAAGTTGACGAACTCCTGTTCGGCGTGCTCCAGTTCCTCGGTTCTTGCCGGGGCTTCCTCATGGGATCGGCGATAGTAGCAGGTGACCTCCGCCCCAAGCCGCTTCCCGGTACGGAGCACATCCATGGCGGTGTTGCCGGCCCCGATGACCGCCATCTTCTTTCCCTGATACAGGGGGGTCGGATACTGCGGAAACTCGTTGGCGTGCATCAGGTAGATTCGGGTAAGGTATTCGTTGGCGGAATAGATGCCGTTCAGGTTTTCACCGGGCACGCCCAGCATTTTTGGCAGCCCTGCGCCGGTGCCGATGAAGACGGCGTCGAACCCTTCTTTTTCCAGCAGGTCGTCGATGGTGAGGATCTTGCCGATGATCATGTTGTAGACGAACTCAACCCCCATATCTTCCAGCAGCTTGAGGTCTTCGTCGATGACCTCAAGCGGCAGGCGGAATCTGGGGATGCCGTACACCATCACGCCTCCGCCCCGGTGGAACGCCTCGAAGACCGTCACCTCGTGACCGCGAGAGCGGAGCTCGTAGGCGCAGGTCATCCCCGCAGGACCGGAGCCGATGACGGCGACCCGCTTGCCGGTCGAAGGCGGCATGTCCGGAATCCGGTTCAGATTGTGCTCCCGCTCGTAGTCGGCCACAAACCGCTCCAGATTGCCGATGCCGACCGGATCGTTCTTCTTGCCGACCACGCACACCGCCTCGCACTGCTTGTCCTGGGGACAGACGCGACCGCAGGCGGCAGGGAGGAAGTTGGTTTCACGGATCTTCTTAGCCGCGCCGGCGACATCTCCCTGTTCAACCAGCTTGATGAAGGCAGGGATATTGATGCCCACGGGGCACGCGGGTACGCATTCAGGCTTCTTGCACTGAATGCACCGTATCGCCTCGTCCTGAGCCTGCTCCATCGAGTAGCCGATGGGCACCTCCTCCCAACTGAGAATGCGCAGCCCAGCCTCATGCAGAGGCATCTGGTTGCGCGGCTTTTGCATCCGCTCCTTTGCGCTTAATCCCTTGCCCGCTTCTGCCATCTCGACGTCTCTCCCTTATCGCTGCATCGCCTCGAAGGCGATCTTTTCCTGTTCAACGAACATCCGTTGGCGTTTGATCAGCTCGTTGAAGTCGACCTGGTGCGCATTGAAATCGGGTCCGTGGTAGCAGGCGAAACGGGTTTTGCCGCCCACCGTCACCCGACAGGCGCCGCACATGCCGGTGCCGTCCACCATGATGGCGTTCAGCGAGACCCACGTCTCGACCCCCTTGCCCTCTGTCATCTTCGCGACGGCCATCATCATCGGGACGGGGCCGACCGCCAACGCCATGGAGACCTTTTCTCTAGCCATGATCTGTTCCAGCGCATGGGTGACGAACCCTTCAATCCCGGCCGACCCGTCATTGGTGGTCACGAACACCTCATCGCACACCGCCTTGAGTTCGTCAACCAGGATCAACAGATCCTTGGTGCGGGCGCCCACCACGCCGTACACCTTGTTGCCGAGCGCCCTCAAATCCCGCGCCGTAGGAATGACGGCGCCGGTGCCGTAGCCGCCGCCGAGCACGACGCAGGCGCCCTCGTATTTGGCCACATGCGAACGTTGCCCCAGCGGCCCAACGACATCCTGGAATCTGTCGCCGACGTTTTTCTGTGTGGCCTCGGTAGAGGTCCTGCCCGCCGCCATGATCACGATCTCGAGATACCCCTTCTCCCGATCCCATCCGGCGATGGACAGCGGCATACGCTCGCTGTCGTAGTTGGGCCGGATGATGATGAACTGTCCGGCCTGTATCTTTTTGGCCAGAAGCGGTGCGTTGACCTTGAAGTAGTAGGTGTTGGGGCACAGCTCTCGTTTTTCGAGGATCGAGAAATCCTGGTAGTATTTACCTTTGGGCATGGCCTGTCTTTCGGCCAGGCCGTGCTGGCAAAAGTGAAGTTGGTATTCCGCCTCACTTCGAACAATATACGCATTATCCCAATCGAAGTGATCCATTCCCAGAATGGTGCGGAAGGCGTTATGACTCTTCTCCACCTGCTCCGGCGTGAAATAGTTGTTGCGCACGCCTTTTCCGATGGCGCGCACCGCGTGCCGACGGACAAGCGGCGACGGATCTGAAAGACCGGCAAACAGCGTATCGAACAGCATCGACCGATCCGCGTCGCCGACCGTCGCAGGGGGAATGCGGGCAAAGACCCGCCCGATACAGTAAAAAGCAGCGGACTTCACCTGCTTATTGGTAGACCCTGCGCACCGCAACGCTTCAGGCAGGACCCGGGCAATAGCCGGATCGGTAAACTGCCCTGCCGCCAGCAGGAGGTTAATCTGGGCGTAGTCGTCGTTCCTGCTCGTGTCGAACCAGGAATGAAGTAAGTCCACGACGGGTGCGCCCATCTGTCCCAACGCGCCGGCAAAATGCTCCGCCGATTCTGCGTCAGCCTCAACGAGCTGCTCAATCATCCATTCTGCGATTTCTGCACCCTGGGCGGCCAGGATCGACTCGCTTCGATCGATGAGTTGGGCAAGCTCTTCATCGCCGGCGTGGTCGCGGTAGAAGGAGGTGGAGAGAGCCGCCGCCAACTCACGCTTCTCTTCCGACGATAAGTCGGAGAGTTTCGCCACTTCTGCCAGGGCAGCCTTCAACTGCTCAGTATTCTGGGATGAAATCTTGGCGGCAATACTGTGGATTCTATTTGTCATCGGAACAGGCTTCCTCCAAAAAATCTTCAACTTTTATACGACACGTACACGCTTGCTCTGCTAGGGCAAAAACAAAATTTATCTTATCATCATACACAAAATCCCACCGGGTTACAACCAATTCCACAATCCCAGGTGCGACACGATAGTCGCCGAGGCAACAGGTCATATCGTTGGCTGTCGTGCAGCGACCGCCGTCGGAGAAAGCGCTTGACATCCTCCGCGTTCCGAATTGATATTGCAAGTGGTTCATGCGAGGAGAACATCGACCTCAGCATCAATCGCGGCTGAGTCGTACGATAAAAGGGCGTGGAGGCGCGGATGGGTCATAGGAACGCCGGGTATGTCCCGGCGCTAGGGCGGGATATCCTGACCCCGCTTTACGATCCTTTGGTTCGCTTGACGACACGCGAGTCGACCTTTAAGGGTCGCCTCCTGGATGAAGCAGGCATCAGCGAGAGTGCCCGGATCCTGGATGTCGGGTGCGGTACGGGGACGCTGCTCCTGCTGCTGAGACGCAGATCAAAATCTTTGTTGGCTATTGGTCTGGATGGTGATATGAACGTGCTGGCCATTGCGAGGTCAAAGGCTGGCAGGCGCAGAGAGAAGATTGCGCTGGCGCAGGCGTTCTGTTTTGATATGCCTTTTCCTGAGTGCGCATTCGATCGAGTCTTTTCGAGCCTGATGTTGCATCATCTGACGCGTGCCGAGAAGATTCGAACGTTACAAGAGATCTTTCGCGTCCTGCGCCCGGGAGGAGAGATGTATGTCGCCGACTGGAGTCGACCGCATAACCTATTGATGCGCATATTGGCTTTTTCTGTACGTCTCGGCGATAGTTTCGCCAGGACCGCGGACAACCTGAAGGGGCATCTGCCTGCGCTCTTCCGGGATGCCGGGTTCGAGGGCGTTGCGGAACTCACTCGATTCGCAACGCTGTACGGCACATTGGCGTTGTATAAAGCGCGTAAGCCGCTTATGGCTGCAGCCCAACAGCAAGCCCGCATAGTTGGCAGCACGCTTCACGAACGCATCGGGTCAGAACTGCAACACGACATCGTTGATTGCGCCCCACGCAGTGCCCGCGCGACGGAGGGGCCTCCCCCCGTTGACGGCTGAGCGATGAAATGCCTGATTAAGCGGGAGGACGACCATAGGAGGTGAACATGGCTGCAGTTGCCGCTATCATCTTTGTAGTGATCGCTTTATTCGGTTTGGCCTGGCCCTTTCTCCACACCTACAGACTCAAGTGGAGGACCATCACCCTGGACAAGGAGATCCAGTACTTCCAGAAACGAGTGGCCACTGCCACCGCGAACGCCATCCCCGGTAGGACGACCGAACAGATGCTGGGTCCCGTAACGGGACATTCGCTCATACCCGCCTCGAACGAACAGGAACGGACGCTCGCCGAGCGCGAGGCCATGCACAGCCTTCTGAAAGAGGCTATCCGGATGGGCGCCAATGCGGTCCTCGGCCTGAAAATGATCACGGACAGTTACGAGCATACGGATCCGAAAAAGTTTCTCATCTTACCCGCCGTCACATTTACGGCAACGAAAATGGCCTACGAGGGAATAGCCGCAAAAGTAGCCGCAGGGGCGTCTCCTGAGCAGGAACCGATGGGGGGTTCGTGATAAGGGCGGATCTGGCTATTCTCTCGTTGAGGTCGAGTGTGTTCTCCGCCCGATGCAGTCAGTGGACGAGCCGATGTCTCCAAGCCGTCGCAGCCGTCCTGCTGATCCTTTGGGTCGGAGCGTACGCTTCTGTTGAGGCTGCAGATCTCAAGAACACCATCAGAAATCTGTACGGAAGCGAAGGGCTCCACCTGGAACCACGTCCCCTGCCTTTTTTCACTCAGGAATCGCGCTTTCAGGCATCATCGCTCCAGGGGCTTGATCAGCTCAACACCCAACTGACTTCCGCAATTGGACTGCCGTCATTCAGTTCGTCGGTTACCGGTTTTACCTTCGACCTGGAGCGCGGGGTTCCCCTCCGAACCACTGAGAGCCTCGGTCCCTTGCTGACGGAGCGCGCTACCACTCTTGGCGCCCACAAGCTGGACATGACCCTCACGTACACCCGGTTGAACTTTACGAAACTACAGGGCAAAGACCTTAATAAGTTGGAGTTGACATTTACACGCGACGATGTCAACGGCAACGGGATACGGGATACCAGCGGCCCGTTCAGCTTTGAGAGCGACATCATCCGCGCCAGGCTTAAGGTCGATCTGAACGAAGATATTATTGCCTTTATCGCGACATACGGGATTACCTCTGCGTGGGATGCAGGGATTGTCGTTCCCGTTGTCCATGTTCGGCTCAGAGCGCAAGCGTCGGCTGGAATCTACGATCAGTTTGGCAATCCCGGTGGGACCAAGGTCGGCGATCTGTATGTCCACCAGTTCGACTCCTCCAAATGCGACCCTCCGTTTGACCAAGCCTCGTGCAAACGCCGTGGAGGCGGGGAGGAAACCGGCATAGGGGATATCATCCTTCGGACGAAATATAACTTCCTCCGCAACTACGGCGGCATCATGCCGGACATGGCATTATTATTTGAAGTCAAGCTTCCGACAGGAGATGAGGGACGACTTCTGGGAACCGGCGGAACGAATTTGGCGGGTCTCTTCATAGCCTCTAAAACCTATGGACGATGGTTCACGCCTCACGTCAATGTCGGTTACGAGATCGACACCCAGGAACTTCGGCAGAACAGCATCAGATACGCCCTCGGCTTTGACGCACGCCTTCTGCCTGAGCTGTCGGTCGACGCGGACGTCATTGGTCGTTTGAAGCCGGCTGCAGACCAGACCGGGGAGCATATTCACGACCTATCCCTCGGTGTAAAATGGAATCCTCTCAGTTCCTGGATCGTCCGGGCGAACGTCCAGATTCCTTTGGATAAAAACAGCGGCCTCCGCGCGGATGCGATTCCTACCGTTGGGGTCGAGTATCTTTTCTGAGGTCTTGGGATCCCCTGAATGTCACTCCTGATCAGTCGCGCCGCTTCCCTTCTCGCTATCGCTTGTGTCGTCGTGGGGGCCATAAGCTACTCTTCGACGCCGACAGAAGCGGCAAAGATTCTCGCGCTTAAGAGCGCCGATGTGGATGTCTACAATGACGCCTTGGAAGGGTTCAGGAGCGGCGTATCACAGGGGTCTACGATTGTCGAGTATGACATGGAGGGGGACTTCCAGAAGGGGAAAAAGTTTCTGGCGCGCGCGAAGTCCGGGGCCAAACCGGATCTTATCCTTGCGATCGGGGTCTGGGCCTTACAGGTAGCGACTGAGGAGATACAAGACATCCCGGTGGTCTTTGCCATGGTGTTGAACCCGCCTACGGTGATCGGACCAGAGGCGCGTAATATTACTGGCGCCAGCATGAATGTCCCGATAGAGCAGCAGCTCGCCCTGCTGAAGAAAGTCTCACCTCAGGTGAGGCGAATCGGCGTCATTTACGATCCCTCTAAGACCGGCTGGTTGGTGAGACAGGCCGACCGCATCGCTAAAGACCAGGGTGTCAGACTCGTCACGAAGTCTATTGCCTCGTCAAAAGATTCGTTCGCCGCCCTTGATGCCATACAGGACGAGATCGACGCGCTGTGGATCGTACCGGATCTGACTGTCCTGGCGCCGGAATCGGTTCAGTATATCCTGCTGTTTTCCTTCAGACACAAGATCCCCGTCCTGGGGCTGTCGGAGAATCAGGTCCGCATGGGTGCGCTCCTCGGTCTTTCCTTTGAAAGTGGATGGGATATTGGAAGCCAGGCCGCCGAATTGGCGAACGGGATCCTATCCGGCAGAAGTGTCGGCGACATCCCGTTTACGATGGCCAGAAAGGTGCGGTTGACAGTGAACCTGAAGAGCGCCGGCAAGCTGGGGGTACACATTCCGAAAGAAATCCTTGACCGAGCCGACGCGGTCATCCGATAGCTCAAAGGGAACCAGGCGATGGTGTAGGGGCAGATAAATGATGATCGGCCGGTTGACCAGATTTCGAACAAAGGTGCTGCTGTCGATTATTCCGATGATCCTGACCCTCTGCGTTCTCTTTGGTGGAATGTCGCTGTATCAGCACAACCGATTGCTGCGTAGTGAATTTATAAAACGTGGAAAGGCGCTTGCCAGCAATCTGGCCGCCAGTGGAGAGCTGGGCGTGTTCAGCGAGGATGAGCGTCTCCTTAATGCGGCATTACGCGGGATCACCGGCGAAGAAGATGTCGCCTACGTTTTCATTTACAATGATGTTGGAAAGCAACTAATCGGCGGAGGCAAGACTCTCACCCGGCCCGGTTTTGCGTCGAATGCGGAGACCTCGAGCCGCGAGATCCGCCTTCGGATGCTTAGCAATCGCCAACCGGTCAGTAGGATGGTGACCGATGCCGGGGCAGGGTCGTTCTTGGAGTTTTACGCGCCCATTCTTTCCACTGAAGCCCGTCTAGTTGAGGAACAATTTTTCGGAATCCCGGAGTCGGCTCAGGGCGCCGGCAAGAATCGGACCCGCGTGATCGGGATCGCGCAGATTGGGCTGGCGATGCATAATATCGATGCGCACTCGGCATACGTAATCAAGCTGTGGGCGATCCTGTCTGTCGTCTTTTTGGCGGCCGGCGCGCTTGCCGCGTACGCGCTTTCCCGGAAGATCACGCAACCGATCACCCGCTTGACGGAATCGACGGCACGGATGGCCGAAGGGCAGATCGATCAGGAAATTCCCGTCGATTCCCGGGATGAGCTTGGAACATTGGCAACAACGTATAATAAGATGGCCAAGGCGTTAAAAAGGACGCTGGATGAACGGGCGAGAGTAGCCACGCAACTGCGAGATCTGAATCGGAGCTTGGAAGACAGAATCCGGGAACGGACCTCTGAACTGGAAGAGACGAACCGAGAGCTGGCGCGAGCGAGTCGCCACAAATCGGAGTTCCTGGCCAATATGAGTCATGAGTTGCGGACACCCTTAAACGCCATCATGGGATTTACTGAGCTGATCATTGATGGGGTGTACGGCAAGATTCCGGATGAGATGGGCGAATCGATCCAAGATATTCATATTAACAGTCGGCACCTACTCCGGCTCATCAACGATGTCTTGGATCTGTCAAAAATTGAAGCCGGACAGATGCGATTGAATCCTAGTGAATACTCTATGCAATCGTTAATCGACTCCGTGATCTCGGCGACACGATCGCTGGCAACAGAAAAGCGACTGGAGCTGATCAGCCGCATTGAAGCGGATTTGCCCGTCGTGTGGGGCGACAGTAAACGTATGACTCAGGTTCTGATGAATCTGGTGGGCAATGCTATTAAGTTTACTCCGGGGAGCGGCTGCGTCACAGTCACGGCGAGGCGGATGCGGGGCGGGCAGAGCGAAACGAGCAGTGCGCACCACGGCGAGTTCATTGAAGTCACTGTGGCCGATACAGGGATCGGGATTCCCGCCGAGGAGCTGAAAAGCATTTTTAGTGAATTTCGCCAAGTGGACAGCTCCATCACCAGAGAATACGGTGGAAGCGGTCTCGGTCTAAGCATCGCCAAGCGCCTCGTTGAGATGCATGAGGGATCTATCTGGGCTGAAAGTGAGGTTGGAAAAGGCTCAATCTTCTACTTCCGGGTTCCGCTTCGGACCCGGTGGGGAGAAAGCCGGTGAACAAAAAACTGATTTTGCACGTTGAAGACAACCAGTACAATCGAAAAATCATCAGGGACCTTCTCTCTAAAAACTGCTACGAGGTCATAGAGGCGTACGACGGGGAGGCTGCGCTCGATGCGCTGGCTCGCCGTCGTCCTGATCTGATTCTGATGGATGTTCAGTTGCCGAAACTGTCCGGTCTCGACGCAACCCGTAGGATCAGGGCTAATCCGATACTGGCCGAGATCCCGGTCATCGCCATCACCTCATTCGCTCTGAGCGGTGATGATCGCCTCGCTTTTGAGGCAGGTTGCAACGCCTATATTGCAAAGCCGTTTAGCCCGCGAGATCTGCTGGAAATGATTCGAGGATTCTTAGACTCGTGAGTGCCCTTCTCGCAAGAGGTTATGGATATCGGCTCACAACGGCGCTCACTAAGCGCGGGAGGGGCCTGGTGTCGGAGGAGAGATGGAGCCGTATCGCACAACAGTACTGATCGTTGACGACGATCCGTCGGCCAGGAAGATTCTTCAGGGTCGGCTACGGATCATGAACGCCCGGACGCTCGTTGCATCCAGCGGCGCTGAAGCTCTCGAACAGATCCGTCGAGAGACGCCCGGGATTGTTCTGCTGGACCTGCAAATGCCGAGGATGTCGGGAATCGACGTGCTCAGATCGTTGAAGCGCGAGGGACTGGGACCGACCGTGATTGTGATCACTGCGCACGCAACCGTCGAGATCGCCGTCGAGGCGATGAAAGAGGGCGCGTATGACTTTATCACCAAACCCGTCGATTCACAGCATCTGGAGATCGTCCTGGGAAAGGCATTTGAGCGCGAGTCGCTGCGGGCGCACAATCTCTCCTTGCGCGCAGAGGTCGAGGGGCGCCTGGTTCCAGTCGTCACAGCCAACCCGGCGATGAGGCGCCTTTTGCAACTTGCACAGCGCGCTGCCGACAGCAATTCAACGATCCTCATTCTGGGCGAAAGTGGGACCGGTAAGGAAGTGATGGCCCGAAGAAT
This sequence comes from Candidatus Methylomirabilota bacterium, assembly GCA_003105305.1. Taxonomy (GTDB): domain Bacteria; phylum Methylomirabilota; class Methylomirabilia; order Methylomirabilales; family Methylomirabilaceae; genus Methylomirabilis. Next base: position 2,955 of record PQAQ01000120.1, on the reverse strand, counting down.
TCACCGGTGGAGCGCGCGGGCCGCCTCCCCGTTTACCGTTGTGAATTGTGTGGCCATCCCGGATCAATTGCTGGAAAGTGACCTGTTTGGTCACGAAAAAGGGGCCTTTACGGGCGCCCATCAGCTCAAGAAAGGTAAATTTGAGATCGCGGATCGCGGGACAATATTTCTTGACGAAATCGGAGAGGTGCCGCCCGGTATCCAGACGAAACTCCTGCGTGTGTTGCAAGACCACGAGTTTGAGCGTGTGGGCGGAACCCGTGCGATCAAGGGCGACATTCGCGTGATCGCCGCCACCAACAGCGACCTCGAGCGGGCTGTACGTGAGGGTCGATTCCGGGAAGACCTGTACTATCGGTTGAATGTCGTCAATATCAAGCTGCCCCCTCTAAGGGAACGGAAAGAAGATATTCCCGTGTTGGTCGACTACTTCCTGCAAAAGTATGCCGGCGAATTGAAGAAGCCCGTCAAGCAGCTTGCCCCGGGCACGATAGACGACTTGATGGCTTATCACTGGCCTGGAAACGTGCGGGAACTGGAGAACGTTATCGAGCGGGCCATGGTGTTAAGCATGGGAGATCAGATTGATCCGGAAGACCTTCCGCCGCCGGTCACTGCAGGCGCCAGTCGGGAATCGTTAAGAGGAAAAGAGTTCCACGAGTCCGTTAAGGAGTTCAAGCGGTGGGTGATTCAGGATGCACTGAAACGCTCCAGCGGTAATCAGACCAAGGCAGCGGAACTCCTTGGACTGCAGCGCACCTACCTCGCCAAGCTGGTCCGATTGCTGGAGATCAAGACGGACCTCGGTCTCACCGACAAGGACCGCCCTTGATCTAATCACGCGGTACTATTTGTATCTCTTTTGATTCTACGGTGTATTCAATTGGGTACTATCCTTTAACGTAACACCGAAGCTTATCAGGGCTCATCCTCTCATTGGCTTGTTGCGAGTTAATAAATTCAATAATATACACCCTATCTCCGATTGTATTACGACGGCAATGATCGGAGTTAATTATGGCACGCCTATTGCTTATATCTTTTTCAGGAATACTTCTCTACACAGTTTTTGGTGGCGGTCATCGCAATCTAATTAAGCAAAAAGTCTACCGCTGTTCGGTCGTTTGACAACCGACCGCCTCCAAAACACGCATCGGATCCAAGGGACTGAGGAAGAGAGCCTCTCCGCTACCCCCCGGAAGGCTCTCTTCCCTTTTCCCACCTGCTCGCGTGGCTACCATTTCCCACTTCCATTCGGTTGACCCGTCTACATGGAAATCCCCGTCGCTGAATTTACCGGGCGTCGATTCCGTCACTGCCTTGTAGCACCACTCCTCCGTCAATTCGTGTGATGCCAGGACAGGCTTCGTAATTATCGATTTTAACTTGACTTCATTGGTTCAGATTGGTTATAGTATGTTTGTACTAACCGGTCGGTTTAATTGAGGAGATGAAGGAATTATGCCCAGCACGAAAGATCACATCATTGAGGTTGCATCTCGCCTGGTGCATCTCAGGGGTTTCAACCATACGAGCATCGGGGAGATTTTGTTGGAGAGCGGTATTGGGAAGGGAAATTTTTATTACTATTTTCGGAGTAAAGAAGAGTTAGGCTATGCCATTATCGAGAATAACTTCAGACGGTTTTCGGCAGAGGTCATAGATAACGCCTTTGGAAATCACAAGGATGCGTTAACCCAACTGGATGACTTCCTGGACATGCTGATTGATATACATCGGAGGCAAAACTGTACCGGAGGGTGTCGTTTGGGCAACATGGCCATAGAAATGAGCGACATTCACGAAGAATTTCGAAAAAGGTGTCAAGAAGTATTTAATGCCTGGCGCGTGCATATGGAAACTGTTCTCCGAAAAGCAAAGGCAAGTGGACAGCTTTCGGAACAAGCGAATATTTTTATGCTGGCGCATTTCATTATTGCTTCCGTTGAGGGGGCAATACTGCTTGCGAGGGTGCAGAAAGATGTCGGCATCCTGGAACAGTGTTTTGCGGAGTTAAAAAATCATATACGGATGTATGCGGGTTGCAATTTACCGCTTCCGACATAAACGAACGCACCGGCCACCACGTCATATGTGACATATTGCATTATCGAGGGATCGACAGTTGAACCAGCCTCTTCTGTGAGGCAACAGCCCTTACGTAAAAGAGGTCTGATCACACGGACGATAGTTCATGCTGCGAGGGGACAAATATGGCCACAATTATCGAGTATACCGATCAAAAACGGCCCGCTAATCATTATCCCAAACAGATCATCTCGCCACTTATACCGGGCCCATGCTGCTGCTCGAAAATGGAACAGATCGGAGCGGAACAGCACGAAGAGGGTTGGAGTTTTATTTACAGACGCTGCAAGAAGTGCGGATTTGCCGTCCGTCACGTTACTGCGCGAGATCCACAGGTATTTGTAAAGAAAGGCTCTCGCTTTGATCACCGCGAACTTGTCGGTTTTCACGGCTAGCGGGATTTCGAGGTTACCCTCCGTGACGGACTCTACCTGTGCTATACTTTATTGCCGAATGAAAACCGCACGCGTGGAGTGAAGCAATGAACGTTAGTGGTCTGATGGAAGAAACACGGGTGAGTGTGCTGCTTGATCTCGAAGACGAGATTAGGCGGCTGAAAAAAGAGCTGCATGCGGTAATACTGGCACATTATTACCAGGAATCCGAAATCCAGGATATCGCCGATGTTATCGGCGACAGCCTGCAACTGGCCCAGCAGGCCGCAAAGACCGATGCCGAGGTCATCGTTTTTGCCGGCGTTCACTTTATGGCAGAGACAGCAAAGATTCTCAACCCTTCCAAGCAGGTGTTGCTTCCGGACCTGCAGGCCGGATGCTCTCTCGCGGAAGGTTGCCCTCCCGATCTGTTCGGACGCTTCAAGCAGAAATACCCGAACCACATCGTGATCAGCTACATCAATTGCAGCGC
>PQAQ01000119.1 GCA_003105305.1 Candidatus Methylomirabilota bacterium | reverse complement strand
TTGATTTCAGGAATGACAAGCGGGACATCAGGATCCATTCGAAACGCAGAGCTGTTATCGATCACAGCGGCGCCGGCCCGAGCGGCTGCAGAAGCGAATACGCGACTGCGGCTGGCGCCGGCAGAGAAGAGCGCGATCTCGATCCCCTCGAACGAATCCTCGCCCAGCCGTTCAACCTTGATCTCTTCCCCACGAAAGGTGAGGCTAGTTCCGGCAGAGCGCTCAGAGGCCAGGAGCTTCAGACGTCGGATCGGAAAGTTCCGCTCATCCAACAGTCGAAGCATCGTCTCTCCGACCGCACCCGTAGCCCCTGCCACCGCCACCGTGAATGTCCGTCTCGCCATCTCACCGGCTCTCAGTTAGAGGCCCCGCAGCGCAGCCGCATCTTTCGGCGGCCGCTCGGCAGCGACGATCTTATTGACGGCGTTCAGGTAGGCGCGAACACTGGCCTCAATCACATCGGTCGAGGCGCCCTTACCGATCACCGTATGTCCATTGACCTCCAGCTTGACGACCACCTCGCCCAACGCGTCCTTTCCGCCGGTGATCGCCCGGATCGAATAATCGGCCAGCCGTCCCTGGACCTTTGTAATTTGGTCAATCGCCTTGTACGCCGCATCCACCGGGCCATCCCCCCAACCGGACTCCTGATAGATCTCGTTCTCGCGTTTCAGCCGTACGGTCGCCGTGGGAACAAGGTTCGTCCCACTGGTAAACTGCAGATGATCGAGGGCGTAGGTCTCGCCGGCAGCCAGCGCTTCTTCCTCGACAATCGCCAGCAGGTCGTCGTCAAACACCTCTTTTTTCTTGTCAGCCACAACTTTAAAACGGACAAAGGCCCGATTGACGGCATCTTCAGGCAATATCACCCCCAGCTCTTCCAGTCGCTTCTTGAAGGCGTGTCGTCCCGAGTGCTTGCCCAGGACGAGTCGGCTCCGAGGCACGCCCACCGATTCAGGCGTCATAATCTCATAGGTGAGCGGCTTCTGCAGCATACCGTGCTGATGAACACCCGCCTCATGCGCGAAGGCATTAGCGCCGACAATGGCCTTGTTCGGCTGAACGGGGATTCCAATAATGCTGGTCAAGAGTTTGCTGGATCGGTAGATCTCCTCCGCGTTAATGCCGGTTTCAAAGTCAAGCAGATCTTTTCGCGTTCGCAACGCCATCACGATTTCTTCTAAAGAGGCGTTCCCGGCGCGCTCCCCGATTCCATTGATCGTACACTCAACTTGTCCGGCTCCGTTTCTCACCGCCTCCAGCGAGTTCGCAACCGCCAGTCCAAGGTCGTTATGACAATGGCAACTGATCACCGCCTTATCGATGTTGGGCACCCGATTACAGAGGCCTTTGATCCGAGCCCCGAACTCCCAGGGGAGGCCGTAGCCGACCGTATCCGGAATATTGATGGTGGTGGCCCCCGCCTTGATCACCTCCTCTACAACCTTGCAGAGATAATCCTGCTCGCTACGATGGGCGTCCTCCGGCGAAAACTCCACGTCATCGGTATAACGCCTGGCATGCCGCACCGCCGCAACGGCAGCCTGCAGGACCTCCTCCTGCGTCGATTTAAGCTTATAGGTGATATGGATCTCGGAGGTCGCTATAAAGATATGGATCCTAGCGCGATCGGCATGTTGCAGCGCCTCCCACGCCCGGTCGATATCGGGCTCCCGAGTCCGGCAGAGGCTGGCAATAATCGGCCCGCCTTTCAGGTTCTGAGCGACCGTCTTGACTGCCTCGAAGTCATCTTCGGAGGCGATGGCGAAGCCGGCCTCGATGACGTCAACCTTGAGGCGGGCCAGTTGCCGGGCCATTTCCAGTTTCTCCCGGGTATTCATACTGCAACCCGGCGCCTGCTCGCCATCCCGGAGTGTCGTATCAAAGATCAGGATTCGCTTGCCCATCTTCTTCTACGCTCTGCCTTTTCCCCCGACCGGATGTTCCAACGGCTGGGGGAGGCGTCGCTGAATCGGCGGAATCAGCCGAATGACACCGAACAACGCATACAGAGAAAAGAACAAAAACGCCATCAGAGTCGGCGCCGATGCGACAATCAGGACCACAAGCGTCAGACCGAACAGAAGCGCGAAGGGTTGGCGCTTCTTGATTTCGATCCCCTTCAGGCTGCGGTATCGAAGCCTGCTGACCATGAGGAACGACAGCGCGTAGACGATGACGACCATGAGCGCAGAGGTCGCGCGATGCGACAACAATTCGTGATCAAACAGCACCAAGGAAGGCGACTCCCGCATGAACAGTACGAACGACGCGATGGTTGCCGCCGCCGCTGGGATCGGCAGACCGACAAAATAGCGTTTATCGAGCGTCTGTGTCTGCACGTTAAAGCGCGCCAACCTGAAGGCGCCGCTCGAGACGAACAGCGCTGTCGGGATGATCGATCCGAACAGCAAGCCCATCTTCGTGTACGGTTTAATCGCCCACGCATACGAGAGGATTGCGGGCGCGACGCCAAAAGATACTAAATCCGCCAGCGAATCGAGCTGCATGCCAAACTCGCTCTGACTGTTGGTGAGTCTGGCGACGGCTCCGTCGAGGCCGTCCAGGATCAGGGCGACAAGGATTGCGATGGCCGCCCGCGTGTAGTCATCGTTGTGGACGGCAACGATCGCGTAGACCCCACATAGCATGCCGCTGATGGTCAGCAGGCTCGGCAAAAGGTAGACCCCTCGGCGACGTCGGACTTTTTTCATCGGAGCGCTCCTATCACACTACTCCCGCCATACACCCGATCGCCGCGTTTCACGAAAAGCTCAGCACGCGTCGGGACGATCAGATCGACGCGCGATCCGAATCGAATCAACCCGATYCGCTCTCCCGCCTCAAGTTTTTGTCCCGGAACCACYCGACAGACAATCCGTCTCGCGATGAGGCCCGCAATCTGTTTGACCAGCAGTCGGCCTTCCGGCGCTTTCAGTGCGACAAGATTCTGTTCGTTGTCCGCCGATGCCTTATCCAGCCAAGCGACCCGAAAGGCCCCGGGTTTATATGTAACCTCTTCGACGACCGCGGGAAATGGCGCGCGGTTCACGTGCACGTTGAGTACCGACAGGAAGATACTGATCTGCGTAGCCGGCTCCTGCAACTCGGATCCGATATATTGTGTAATCTGGACGACGGTTCCATCGGCCGGCGAAACAATCAGCCCTTCGCCCTTCGGGATATCGCGCGACGGATCGCGGAAAAACAGCACCACCGATACCGCCAGTACGAATGTCATGCCACTGCTGACTTGCCATCCGACCGCCCACAGGATGACGGCCAGGCCCAGCGGTGGGAGAATGAATGGCCACCCCTCCCGTGCAATGGGTATCATCGCCCGCTCCACAACCGAAACGCCCGTACAATAGTCAATTTATAGCACGGCACCGGGCCTCGTCGCAAGCCGACCGCTCCATTAACACCTGTCTTTTGATGCGTGAGATACCCCGCCTCGACCACAGAAGGCCGATACCGAACAGCATTCATGCAAGAAACCGCTTGACCAGTTCCGGGACCAGTCGGAGCGCGCGATCCAACTCGTCAGGATTCTTTCCGCCGGCTTCAGCGAGATCGGCCCGCCCTCCCCCGCTCCCTCCGGTAATGCTTGCCACTTCTTTAATTAACTTGCCGGCGTGCAGACGCGAGGTCAGGTCCGGCGTCACGGCCGCCACCCAGCCCACCCGTCCATCCAGAGACGTCGCCAGAACAATGACGCCGCTGCCGATCTTTGTTTTCAGTCGATCGACGAGTTCGCGCAGCGCCCGCTGATCATAGCGCTCGGCGAGCCCCGCCACCACCGTGATACCAGCGACCTGAGTCGCTTTGTTGAGCAGATCTTCCGCTATTTCCGCGTCCAGCTTGGCGCGCAGCCGCTGGATCTCCCGCTCAAAGGCACGGGTTGAGTCGACGAGGCGATCGACCTTTTCCGGAACCTCAAGCGGTTTACTCTTCAGACGGTCCGCCGACTCCCGCAATACCTCCCCCTCACGCTTCAGGTACTGAAAGGCGCCCGGCCCCGTCAGCGCCTCGATTCGCCGTATCCCGGCCGCAACCCCCGTCTCGTGCGCGATCTTCAGCAGACCGATCTCCCCCGTCGCCTTGGCGTGGGTCCCGCCGCACAGTTCGACGCTGAAGTCGGCCACGCTCACCACGCGCACCTCATCCCCGTACTTGTCGCCGAAGAACGCCAGGGCGCCTTTTGCCAGCGCCTCATCAAGACGCATCTCTTCGACTGTCACCGGCAGGTTGGCCCAGAGTTTCGTATTGACCGCCTCCTCGATCTGCGCGATCTCCGCCGGACTCAGGGGTCCGTAATGCCGAAAGTCAAAGCGTAGACGATCCGGCGCCACCAGCGAGCCCTCCTGCCTCACATGATCTCCAAGGATCTGCCGGAGCGCCGCGTGAACCAGATGCGTGGCGGTGTGATTTTTGACCGTGATACTGCGTCGATCCGCATCCACGGAGGCCAGGAGCCGCTGCCCGCTCACGATCGCGCCCTGCTTTACCCGAATCCGGTGAACAGTCAGTCCGGGTAGCGGCCGTTTTGTGTCGAGCACCTCCGCCAGGATCCCCTGACCTCGAAGATACCCGGTATCACCCACCTGTCCGCCGGATTCCGCATAGAAGGGCGTCGCATCGAGGATGATCTCGCCCTCGTGTCCCGCATCGATCCGCTCGACCTGTTTTCCGTCTGCGATGACGGCGACGACCGTTGTCTCCAGTTCGAGGCGCTCATAACCCAGGAACGCTGTTTGTCTCATCTTCGCAACGTCATGAAAGGCGTCGGCGACCCCCTGGACGTCTCCAAACGCTTTCAGGTGCGCGCGCGACATCTCGCGCTGAACTCGCAGCTCCGTCTCGAATCCGCCCCAATCGCACCCCACCGCCTGTTCTGTGGCGATCTCTTCGATGAGGTCACGCGGTACGCCGTACGTATCGTACAACTCGAACAGCCTTGACCCTGGCAGGATCGCCCGTTCCTCCGTCCGAGACTTGACATTCCGGATCAGGTCGTGCAGTCGGGGGAGCGCCTCGCGCAGCACAATCCCGAACCGGTCCTCCTCGATCCAGGCCAGGCGCGCCACATGCGCCCGGCTCGTCGTCAACTCCGGATAGGTATCCGCCATCAGATCGATCACCCTGTCGGTGACAGTGGCCAGAAACGGCTCGTTCAGTCCCAGGAGACGGCCATGTCGAAGCGCCCGCCGGAGGATCCGGCGCAGCACATAGCCGCGCCCCTCGTTGGCAGGCAACACGCCGTCGGCCAATGCAAAGGCGACGGCCCGCGCGTGATCGGCGATGACCCTCATAGAAACATCATCATTCTCATCCGCCCCGTATCGTTTCTGTGACAGCTCCTCGACCGTCGCGATC
>PQAQ01000118.1 GCA_003105305.1 Candidatus Methylomirabilota bacterium | reverse complement strand
ATCGATCGCTTGGAGAACTTATGGGCGGCAACGCTCAGGGGTTTGTTGAGAACCCCGTCAGCCAGCACCTTCAACCCCGCCTTCAGGTCCTTCACAAGTCGCCTCTCCTGCAGCAGCCCAGGGGTCACGTGCGTTTCGGCATCGAAGCGCTCCAGATCCTTCAAATTAATGGTCGCATAGACCTTTCTAAACCTGTTGGTAAATCCCCGCTTTGGTACGCGACGATGCAGCGGAAGTTGACCGCCCTCAAACCAAGGATGGATATGCGCACCCGAGCGAGCCTTCTGACCTTTTTCACCCTTCCCGGATGTCTTGCCGTGTCCGGAGCCGGTCCCGCGCCCAACGCGTTTCCGGCGGTGCGTGGCCCCGGCCGGTGGCTTTAACTCGTGCAGCCTCATTCTCTTCCCTCACTTTCCACCTGCTGCACATCGACCAAGTGGGCAACCTTCCTGATCATTCCCCGAATGATCCGGGTGTCGGCGCGCACCACAACGTGATTGATTCGACGCAATCCGAGCCCGGCGAGAACCTGGGCCTGGCGCGCTGGATAGCCAATCTTACTCTTGCGCAGTGTGATCCGAAGACCTTTATCCATCCTATGCCCCCTGAGCAATCGGCCCTTCCTGACGCACGCCTCGCGTACGCGCCACGTCCTCGGGCGCCCGAAGCGACTGCAGACCCCTTAACGTCGCCTTCACGACATTGTGGGGATTATCGGATCCCAATGATTTGGACAGAACATCCCGGACCCCAGCCGCCTCGAGCACCGCACGGGCCGCCCGACCCGCCACAACCCCGGTGCCCTGTGAAGCGGGCTTCAGGATCACTCTACTGGAACCGAACCGTCCAACAACCTCATGAGGAATACTCGTTCGCGCCAGCGATATGCCGACTAAATCCTTCTTCGCGCCCTCGATCCCCTTGCGAATCGCCTCCGGCACCTCGTGCGCCTTCCCTAATCCGATACCGACGTGTCCGTTCTGATCGCCAACGACAACGAGGGCGCTGAATGTAAAACGCCGCCCTCCCTTCACGACCTTGGCAACACGATTAATGTGGACAATGCGCTCGGCAAGATTCAGCGATTCAGCTTTGATCTGGTTCAAGTCCTCTCCCTCTCTTTTGCGTAATCGGAACTCAGCCGACAGGGTGTGGAGAATTTCGGTGATGCGTGACGTGTATCCACGCTCACGTTGGCACACTGGCGTCAGCGATCGACTATATTCTTATCCCCTTCTCACCAAATCCAGCAGCCAAGGCTTTGACCCGTCCGTGGAACTTGAATCCTCCGCGGTCAAAGACTACCCGCGAAATATGAGCGGCCAACGCCCTGTTCGCCAGAAGTTCGCCGACGGCCTTCGCTGCTGCCGTTTTGCTCTCCATTTTACCCAGTTCCCGAATCTCTTTGGAAAGGGTAGAGGCGGCAGCAAGCGTCGTGCCCTGCTCGTCGTCGACGATCTGGGCGTAAATGTGACGGGCGCTTCTAAATACGCAGAGCCGCGGGCAGGCGGCGCTTCCTACGACGCGCTTCCTGATCCGGCGATGGCGTCGCAGCCGTCGTTCCTGTTTGACTTCGTGACCGACCAACTTCACTCCTCCCAGGGGCGCAACCTACGCCCCAGCCTTCCCAGCCTTCCGGCGAATACGCTCAGTCGCGTACTTCACACCTTTGCCCTTATAGGGTTCCGGCGATCTGAAACTTCTGATCTTCGCAGCCACTTCCCCCACCTGCTGTTTATCCGAACCGGACACCGTCAGGAGATTTTGACCCTCCACGGACACATGAATCCCATCCGGTAGAGGAAAAATCAGAGGGTGCGAAAAGCCGAGCATGAGTGATAGATTTCGGCCCTGTATGGAGGCGCGATAGCCGACTCCAACCATCTCCAGCTTCTTTTCGAACCCCTTGGTTACCCCCTCGACCATATTCGCGATCAACGTACGGCTCAGGCCGTGAAGGGAACGATGAAGCTTATTATCCGTAGGTCGCGTACAATGAAGTTGGTTATCCTCGACCTTCACCGCTAATGAGGGGTGGAGCTGAAGGGACAGCTTACCCTTCGGCCCCTGTACGGAGATGTGGTTTCCTTCAACGGCGACCTTTACCTGATCAGGAAGCACAATCGGCTTCTTTCCAATTCGCGACATACGTCTACCTGTTTCCCCCGTGATGTAGCAGGCTCACACGGCCTGCGCGCTGCTTACCATACATAACACAGCACCTCGCCGCCAACTCCGCGCTCTCTGGCGACACGCTCTGTCATGATCCCCTGCGAGGTCGAAAGGATGGCGATGCCGAGCCCATTCAGGACCCGAGGCAATCGCCGCGACCCGGTATAGGCCCGCAGCCCCGGTCGGCTCACCCGTCGGATACCGCTGAGGATTCGCTGATCCCCCGCACCATACTTTAACTCGATTCGAAGTACCCGGCGACTGTCAACTTCAAGCACCTTGAAGTTCTTGATATACCCCTCCGCCCGCAGAACCCTGGCAACCTCGATCTTCACCTTCGAGGCAGGAATAAGAACTTGGTCATGGCCAGCCGCATTCGCGTTCCTGATCCTGGTCAGCATATCGGCAATCGGATCGGTCATCATGGTCGACTTACTCCACGTTTAGCAAAGGTATCCCACGTCAGAAATAGATGCGTCCGACGATCCGGGGCGAGTTCCTACCAACTCGCCTTGATAACGCCGGGGATCTCACCCCGGAGCGCCAGATCCCGAAAGCAAATCCGGCACATTTCGAACTTCCGAAGGTAGCCGCGCGGCCGCCCGCAGTTGCGACACCGATGATATCGGCGCACCTGAAACTTCGGCTCACGCTGACTTTTCACGATAAGCGAAAGCTTGGCCATTTGACACTCCACAGCTCAACTATCGGCTCTCGGTGGTGCGCTCATGGCCGATAGCTGTCGGCTATCCCTAAACTAACTCTTCTGAAATGGAAATCCCAGTTGTTCTAAGAGCGCATGCGCCTGTTCGTCTGTTCTGGCTGACGTTTCAATCGCGATGTCCATTCCGCGGACGGCGTCTACCTTGTCGTATTTGATCTCAGGAAAAATGAGTTGTTCTCTGATTCCGAGATTATAATTACCCCGCCCATCAAACGATTTCGCGGGAATCCCACGGAAGTCGCGAATGCGCGGGAGTGCGACATTCACGAAACGATCGAGAAATTCATACATCCGATCTCCGCGCAGGGTCACCTTGCAGCCGATAGGTACTCCGGTCCTCAGTTTAAACCCTGCTTCGGACTTCTTGGCGCGTGTGACGACCGGTTTCTGCCCCGTAATCGCCGTCAGCTCTTCAACTGCCGCATCGATGACCTTGACATTCGCCACAGCCTCTCCTAGTCCCATATTGATGACGACCTTTGAGAGGCGGGGTACCTGCCAGATATTCTTATACCTGAACTGTTTCATGAGGGCAGGAGCAATCACCTCATGAAAGCGTTGGCAGAGCCGTGGCACGGTACGAGACCCTATTGTAGACTCCATTGCGTCTGTTTTCTCTTTCTTCTTTGTGTGTGCCGTCTGCGCCATGGTTGTTCCCCTAATCGACGACCTCGCCGCACTTTTTACACACCCGCGCCTTTCGGTTATTGGCGAGACGACTAATACCAACGCGAACAGGACGATCGCATCGACCGCATACCAGCATTAAGTTCGAAGCATGGATCGGGTTTTCTCGCTCAAGGATGCCGCCCTGTTTGGAGCCGCGTCCCGGCTTGGTGTGGCGCTTCACCATATTGACGGTTTCCACCAAGACTCGAGTCGTCTTAGGGATCACCTTGACGACCTTGCCCCGCTTCCCCTTGTCTTTTCCTGCAATTACGGCAACCAGATCATTTTTCTTGATCGGCAGCCCGTGTCCTACCGCCATCGCGCCCTCACAGGTTTAGCCCTCGCCACATCAGACGACTTCTGGCGCCAGGGAAATAATCTTCATAAACCGCGCCTCGCGCAACTCTCTGGCCACCGGCCCGAAAATACGCGTACCAACCGGATTATTCTGCTCATTCAGCAGCACGGCGGCGTTCCGATCGAACTTGATGTATGAGCCGTCCGATCGTCGCAACTCTTTCGACGTCCTGACGACCACCGCCTTCACCACGTCACCCTTCTTTACCGAACCCTCCGGGATCGCCTCTTTGACATTGGCAACGATGACGTCGCCTAGGCGGGCATATCGCTTTCCAGATCCCCCCAGTACCTTGATCAGAGAGATCCGCTTAGCGCCGGAGTTATCGGCCACCTCCATGATTGTCCGTAAACCGATCACGACTTTTCACCTATAGGGGCTTACGCGGGGTCTGGGCTGTCGGGTCTAAGACCCTCCTCCATGTGCCCCGGATTTTCAGTCCACTGCTTTCTCCAGGATTTCGGTCACCCGCCAATGCTTCTCTTTACTCAAAGGTCGAGTCTCTTCAACGGCGACCTTATCGCCGATCCCGCACCGATTGTCCTCGTCGTGAGCTTTCACTCGCGTCCGACAACGGACCATTTTGTCGTACGTCTCATGTCGCACGAGCCGCTCCACCATCACGACGACGGTCTTTTGCATCTTGTTACTTACCACGACCCCAACCAGGGCCTTTCGGCGTCCTCGCTTTTTCGGTTCGGTCATGGCGCAGATTCCACCTTTGATGATGTTTGTGTGCGCAAGGATTCTCTCCGCACCGTCTCTCCGACGGCGATCTGTCGGCGAAGTTGTCGGATGCGGGCCGGGTTCTCAAGTTGCGCAACCGATGCCCTCAGCTTCAGCTTGAAGAGTTCATCCCTCAGATCGTGAAGCTTCTGATCCAACGCCGCCGCACTCAGCTCACGAAACTCCTTCACATCCATCGTTGCCCTCAACTCACCGCCATCGTACGGGATACAAACCGGGTGGCGATAGGCAATTTATGCGCGGCCAGGCGCATCGCCTCCTTGGCAGTGGCCTCTGTCACCCCTTCCATCTCACACAGGACGCGACCAGGCTTGACGACCGCCACCCATCCTTCCGGCGCACCCTTTCCTTTTCCCATCCGAGTCTCAGCAGGCTTCTTGGTGATCGGCTTATCCGGAAAGATACGGATCCACACCTTACCGCCCCTCTTGATGTGGCGCGTGATAGCTCGCCGAGCGGCCTCGATCTGCCGGTTGCTGATCCATGCGGCCTCCATCGCCTTCAGGCCGTATTCGCCAAAGGCCAACGCCGACCCGGCGACGGCGATCCCGGACCTTCTTCCTCGATGTTGCTTGCGGAATTTTACTCGCTTAGGCGCCAGCATACTACGCTCCTCTCTAACCCTGCGTCGGGTTCAGCCCTCTGGGCCGCCGTGAAGCTGCCTGCGGCATCTCTCGTTCCTGTTTAGCCGCCATCGTCTCAGGCATCGCCTCACCATGGTAGACCCAACACTTGATCCCGATCAGTCCGTACGTAGTCCTGGCTTCGGTAAATCCGTAGTCGATGTCGGCTCGAAGCGTATTTAACGGCATCCGCCCCTCGCGATACCACTCACGACGCGCAATCTCCGCTCCGGCGAGCCGGCCGGCGCATGCGATCTGAACCCCTTGAGCTCCAAGCCGCATCGACGACTGTACAGTCTTTTTCATCGCACGTCGGAACGCGACGCGGCGCATTAATTGCGACGCGATCTGCTCGGCAATCAATTGAGCATCGAGTTCCGCCCGCCGAACCTCAACGATGTCCAGCTGAATCGGCTTCTTCGCCATACCCGCCAACGCCGCCTTCAATTTGTCGACCTCGGAGCCCTTTTTCCCAATGATGATGCCGGGCCTGGCGGTGTGAATCACCACACGAATCTGATCCGCCTTTCGTTCGATATCAATCCCTGATATCCCGGCATGATAGACTCGCTCCTTGATGAAGCGACGAAATTTGAGATCTTCATGCAGGGCGTCAGCGTAGCCCTTCATCGCAAACCATCTGGACCTCCACGGCTTAATGAGGCCCAGTCGAAACCCTACAGGGTGCACCTTCTGTCCCATCACACCTCCGCCATCTTGTATCTATCGTACCTCGCCGAGAATAGGCGCCGCTCGACGTCTCCCACGAGCTTCATTTACAGGGCAGCTTCCTTCTCAGTCAGAACAATCGTGATATGACTGCTGCGCTTCTTAATCGGGTTTGCCCGTCCCATAGCGCGAGGCCGAAATCGTTTGATAGTCGGACCCTGGTCGACGAAGGCTTCCTTGACAAATAGCCGATCGATATTCTTGGCTCCGTGGTTATGCTGCGCATTGGCGATCGCCGACTTGAGTATCTTCTCGATGACTCGAGCCGCGTACTTCCTTGTGTACTTCATGGTGTCGAGAGCCTGACTGATCCCGCGGCCGCGAATCAGGTCAACGACAAGCCTCGCCTTACGGGGCGGGATTCCTATGTACCGGCCGACTGCGCGACATTCCATGACTGATACGATCCTCTGTTATTTAAGCGCGGTGGAGCGCGCGGTATGCGCACTATGCCCGCGAAAGGTTCTGGTTGGTGAAAATTCGCCAAGTTTGTGTCCGACCATATTCTCACCGATATATATCGGGATAAACTTCTTACCGTTATGGATCGCCAGCGTATGACCGACAAACTCCGGTAGGATGACGGATCTTCTCGACCAGGACTTGATGATCTTCTTCTCCCGGCCCTCATTCATTCCCTCGATCTTCTTGAGGAGCTTCGGATCCACGTACGCTCCCTTTTTTAGTGACCGCGGCACGCTAGCCTCCATTCAGCGACGCGTCTTCTAAACTCCGGGATGTGGCTTCCGCCAACGTCCCCCGGTTGCGTCGATATTCCCTCTATTTCCGCCGTTTCATGATAAAACGATCTGAAGACTTGCCCTTCTTTCTGGTCTTCCGCTCCAGTTTCCCCCAGGGACTACAGGGATGGCGACCTCCCGACGTCTTCCCCTCCCCGCCACCCATTGGATGATCGTGAGGGTTCATGGCAACACCGCGAACGGCGGGTCGAATTCCAAGCCACCGCGAACGTCCGGCCTTCCCCAGCGAGACGTTCTCGTAGTCGAGATTGCCCACCTGCCCGATTACCGCCATGCAATCAAGTCGGATTCGCCGCAACTCGCCAGATGGCAGCTTTACTAAACCGTAATCGCCCTCTTTAGCCAGAAACTGGACCCCGGAACCGGCGCTCCGCGCAAGTTGCGCACCCTTACCCGGCTTGAGCTCAAGATTATGAAGCGTCAGACCGACCGGGATAGCGCGTAAAGGAAGGGCGTTGCCGACCCTGATCTCAGCGTCGGGACCGGACATTACACGTTCTCCAACCTGAAGACCGACCGGCCCTACAATATATCGCTTCTCTCCGTCCGCATAGTGCAGGAGCGCAATTCGCGCGGAACGGTTCGGATCATATTCAATGGCCGCTACGCGCGCCGAAATCCCCGTCTTGTTTCGCTTAAAATCAATGAGACGGTATTGTCGTTTGTGCCCGCCGCCACGATGACGAACCGTGAGCCGGCCGACGCCGTTCCGCCCTCCGCTTCTCCTCAGTGGACGAAGAAGCCCTTTCTCCGGAACCGATTTCGTGATGTCGGCATACTCGAGAACCGTCTGAAACCGTCGGCCTGGCGATGTCGGATTGTACGCTCGGATCGGCATCTATGCCCCCTCAAAGAATTCGATGGTCTCACCCTCTTTCAGGGTCGCCACGGCTTTTTTCCAATCTGGGGTTCGTCCGACGAAACGGCCTAATCGTTTTTTCTTCCCCTTGACGGAGAGCGTTCGCACGTGGAGTACCGTCACATGAAACAGCGATTCGACCGCATGTTTGATCTCGATCTTATTAGCGCCCCTCGCCACTTCGAACAGATACTGGTTGGTGTGATCCCTTAAATCGGTCCCCTTTTCAGTCACAAGCGGGCGACGGATAATCTGATATGCCTCTCTCATGGTCTCCACGCCTCTTCAACGGCGACGAGCGCAGTTCGCGTCATGACAAGGGTGTCATGCCTGAGGATATCGTACACATTCAGCCCCTGCATCGGCAGCAGCATGAGTTGAGGCAGATTCCGACAAGACTTGGCGATGGCATCATCTCGTCCGGCCTGGTCGATTACAATCAGGGTGCGCCCCTGGACGCCCAAGCGCGCCAATAGGTTGTGAAACGCCTTCGTATTGGGCTCCTCCACCGAAAGGCTTTCTACCACTATCAGCTTACCGTTTCGAACCTTCTCGGAGAGCGCAGCGCGAAGAGCGGCCGACCGTACCTGCCGCGGGACGGCGTAACTATAATCGCGAGGCTTGGGACCGAACACGGTGCCGCCGCCTCGCCACACCGGTGACCGCCGAGTTCCAGACCGGGCTCGTCCGGTCCCTTTTTGCTTCCAGGGTTTTTTTCCGCCACCACGAACCTCGCAACGCGTGCGGGTTGATGCGGTCCCCTGTCGGCGATTCGCCAACTGCATTTTCACCACGTCATGCCACAACTGTGGCGCCACGCCCACCCCAAAAATCGCTTCATCCAGGGCGACATCTGCGACTTTTGCGCCGTTTGCATCCAAAGATTGAATCAACAACGACATCGTTTCAGCCTCGCTTACGGATGGTCACCAGACCGCCGGCCGGACCGGGTACTGCACCCTTGACCAATACCAAGTTCTGCTCCGGGAGAACCTTGACGATCTTTAACCCCTTGACGGTGGAGGTATCAGTACCCATCCGTCCAGGCATGTGGTGTCCTTTGAATACTCGCGATGGGAACGACGACGCGCCGATGGACCCGGGCGCTCGGTGGAACATAGACCCGTGCGTTTCCGGACCGCCTCGATATCCCCAGCGCTTGACGCCACCCTGAAAACCCTTCCCCTTTGTAACCCCAGTAACCCGAACACTCTCTCCAGGCTCGAACAGGCCTACAGTCAGCATCTGACCGACCGTATACTGCGCGCCTTCTCCGGCCTTCAGGCGAAATTCCCTCAGATACTTATGGGGCGCTACCTTAGCTTTGTCGAAGTGGCCCTTCATCGGTTTGGTCACTCTTCTCACCTGACGTTCCGCCTGATAGCCGATCTGTATCGCTTCGTAGCCGTCAGCGTCGGTCGTCCTGTGCCGTATCACCGAACATGGACCCGCCTCAATAATTGTCACGGGCACAGCATCCCCGGTGTCGCCGAAGAGCTGTGTCATTCCGACCTTCTTGCCAAGTATTCCAATACTCATATCGATTGGCCTTTGGACTCAGCGTTCAGCGAGGGCCGCCTGCTGAAAACTGATGTCTGACAGCGTGTCTAGAGCTTAATCTCCACATCGACGCCAGCAGGCAGGTCGAGTCGCATCAGGGCGTCGACCGTCTGCGGCTGGGCATCCACAATGTCCATCAGTCGTAGATGAGTCCGGATCTCGAACTGTTCACGCGATTTCTTATCGATGTGCGGCGATCGCAATACCGTAAATCGACTGATTTTTGTCGGTAGCGGAATTGGCCCCGAGACCCTCGCACCCGTCCGTTGGGCGGTATTGACGATCTCCTTCGCCGACTGATCTAAAATTCGGTGATCGTAGGCTTTCAACCTAATTCGTATTCTTTGATTATCCATGCGCCCCGTGTACTCCCCTTACTCCAACACCTCGCTCACCACGCCGGCCCCGACGGTGCGGCCGCCTTCGCGGATGGCGAAGCGCAACTCCTTCTCCATGGCGATCGGCTGAATCAGTTCGACCGCGAGGCTGACGTTGTCGCCCGGCATGACCATCTCGGT
>PQAQ01000117.1 GCA_003105305.1 Candidatus Methylomirabilota bacterium | reverse complement strand
GTCGAACGGATGTAACCGAGACCGCCACATGCCGGGCACGAGGCGCTCAGCGCCTTGTTTAGCCCCTGACGGACACGCTTGCGCGTCATCTCAACCAGACCCAATTCCGACAGGAGCGAGACATTGGTTGGGGAACGGTCGGGCTTCAGTACCTCCTTCAGTTCCTGCAGCACGCGATCCCGACTCTCCTGCCGGGCCATATCGATAAAGTCGATGATGATGATCCCGCCCAGGTCGCGCAAGCGCACTTGGTGCGCGATCTCGTGAGCCGCCTCCAGGTTGGTCTTGAGAACCGTCTCTTCAAAATCGTGCTTGCCGACGTACTTGCCGGTATTGACATCGATGGAGACCAGCGCCTCCGTCTCCTCCAGCACGATATAGCCCCCAGACTTCAGCCAGACCTTGTGGCGCAGCGCCTTCTCGACCTCTCGCTCGATGCCGAACGACTTGAAGATCGGCTCGTCCTCAGTGTAGAGAAACAGGTGCGATTTCAATTCGGGGTGCAGCGACTCGGCGTACTCCAGGCACCGCTCGTACTCGATCGGACTATCCACTACCAGGCGGACCACCTCCTTCGTGAAAAGATCGCGGAAGATCCGGAAGATCAGGTCGAGGTCCTTCTGCACCAACGCAGGAGCGGCGAGCGTTTCCGCCCGGCTCTTGATCTTTTTCCAGAGCGATCGGAGAAACTCGAGGTCGGCCTCGATCTCCGCCTTTCCCTTCCCGACTCCGGCGGTCCTGACAATGACCCCTTCGCGTTCCGGATTGATCTCCTCAATGATCCCCTTCAGCCGAGAGCGTTCCGCCTCGTTCTCGATCTTCCGCGAGACGCCGACGTGCTGCTCGGTCGGCATATAGACCAGATAGCGACCGGGGAGTGTGATGTGCGAGGTGATGCGGGCGCCCTTGGTCCCGAGCGGCTCACGCGCCACCTGTGCGACAATCTCCTGTCCCTCCTTAAGCAACTCCTCGATGCTGGCCTGCGCACGGCGGCCTCGAGCGAAGCTGGGTCTGGGCTCCTCAGTTGGGGATTCCGCCGACTCGCCTTCCTCCCCGATGGTCAGCAACTGCTCGTACTCCTCTACATCTTCGAAGATGTCCCGAACATACAGAAAAGCGTCCTTCGCCAGACCCAGATCCACAAAGGCCGCCTGCATCCCTGGCAAGATCTTCAGGACGCGGCCCTTATAAATGTTGCCGGCAATGCTCTTATTCTTCGAGTCGTCGATCAGCAGCTCGACCAGGACACCGTCCTCCAGGACGGCCGCCCGAGTTTCCACGATCGAGGAATTCACGATAATCTCGCGCTTCATTGGTCAATACCTGCGCAGTCAGTCATCGGCCTCCAGAATCAACGCGGTTCTCGCCACACGCAATCGCGCGTCCCACCCGTTCAATCCGCCGTTGAGCGTCTCCTGCAGCAAGCCGGTGATAATCGCCTGCGGCCGTACGCCGATCCCCTGACCCGTCTTCAGGCGGAGATCCCAACAGAGCGTTCCGTCCTCTTCCTGCAGCGCCGTTAACCCCAGGATCTGCGGCCGGGCATCAACGTCCCGACGCCCATCCTTCCGCTCCACGCTTACGACAATGCTGGATCGATCCAGCCACTTATCACACATCACCTGGGATCTGAGTCGCGTATCAATCTGTTGAACCGCACCGTGCTGAGGCAGCCACACGCGATAGACCACTTCCCGGACTGCCGCCGTCAGCGATGGCGCCGTCAATGGGACCTCCCAGGCCCGAAGCAGTTGTAATCCGTCGACGAGGCAACGGTTGACTCGCTCCACCAACTTTGTTGGGGCTATCGCAGTACGAAGCTCGATGTCCCCCAATTCCTGCTGTCCCTCGACCCCGACCGGAAGCGCCAAGGCCAACGATAGTTTCGGCTGGGGGTTGAACCCCTGCGAGTAGGCTACGACGATCCCCGCCCGACGCAGCGCCCGGCTCAACGCCCGCACCACCTCCAGGTGCGAAAGAAATCGGAGCACACCGACCTTCTCAAAGACGAAGCGGACCCGTTGGACGGGTTGGGGGGTGGGGTCTGGGGATTGGAGATTGGGTATGCGGTCCGCGGCACCGGGTATCTCACACTGCGCCCCCAAAATCCCCCCGTGCCCCCCTTTTGAAAAGGGGGGGTGGGGGGATTTCGCACCTCCGACCTCCATCCCAACCTGCTCCGCCCAGGTGGGCCAGTTGGGCATGCAGATCTCGCCGCAGGCGGTACAGGTAGACGTGTGGCAATCGACTGTCCCGCGGGCCTCCAGCGCCTTCTTGTATTCGCGCTGCAGGAACGCCTTGGTGACGCCGGTGTCGATGTGATCCCATGGGAGCGGCTCGTCCAGATTGCGCGGCCGGTTGGCGATAGCCTTCGGATCGATCCCAGTTTCTTCAAACGCCTGCATCCATCGGTCGAACTTCAGATGTTCCGTCCAGCCGTCGAGGCGGCACCCCAGCTCGTAGCCGCGTCGGACGGCTCGGCCAAGCGACCGGTCACCCAGCGAAAAGACCGCCTCCAGAAACGACGACCGGACATTATGCCACTTATACGTAACCCTGATCTCCCGCAACTTCCGCTTCAGGAACTCCTGCTTCTCCTGAAGCAACTCCATCGGGTCCTGCGCGAACCACTGAAACGGGGTGTGCGGCTTCGGCACGAATGGGGAGGCGCTGACCGTCAGGCCGAACCCTCGCGCCGATTCGGCCCGCGCGATCCGCGCCGATTCCCGCGTAATGCGAATCAACTCGTCAAGGTCTTCCTGCGTCTCGGTGGGAAGCCCGATCATGA
The DNA here is from genome assembly GCA_003105305.1 of Candidatus Methylomirabilota bacterium. Taxonomy (GTDB): domain Bacteria; phylum Methylomirabilota; class Methylomirabilia; order Methylomirabilales; family Methylomirabilaceae; genus Methylomirabilis. The sequence continues at coordinate 322 of PQAQ01000117.1, read as the reverse complement.
AATAGAACTTTACCGACTCCCAGCCCGATCTGGCGGCATTCCGCACGGCCGTAAAGATCTGCTCCTCGTCGAACCCCTCTTTATTGATGACCTTCCGCAAGCGACGGCTGCCGGCCTCCGGCGCAATGGTAAAGCCGGTCTTGCGAACCCGGCTGATCTCCTCGGCCACCTGCGGAAACCGGTTCAGCGTTTCGACCCGGAGGGAGGGAAGCGACAGCGAGATCTTTTCCGGCGCCAGTTGGTCCATCAATGACGGGACCACATCCGGGAGGACCGTCAGGTCGGCGATGCTCAGCGATGCCAGCGAGACCTCTTCGTACCC
>PQAQ01000116.1 GCA_003105305.1 Candidatus Methylomirabilota bacterium | reverse complement strand
GGATGGCTTGAGGGTCGGTCGGTTCGGAAGGTGGTGGTCGTACCGAAGAAACTGGTGAATATCGTAACCGGGGGAGCCTCATGAGGGCGATCGCGTGTATGGTGATGCTTCTGGTTTTAGCGGGGTGCGGTTATAGACCGGTAGGAACCGGTGAGGTGAGCGCCCTTGAGCCGGCTATTAAGACAATCAGTATCGGGACSATCAAGAATCGGACGTTTCGACCCACCATTCAGCCCGCCATTAGGGATGCGTTGATTCGGAGACTCGCGACGAACAGCCGAATCAGAGTGGTAGACGAAGGCGCCGACGCCGTACTGGAAGGGGCGATTGATGGATTCGGCGAAGAACCGCTGGCCTTTGGTTCCTACGATACGGCCAAACGCCTGCGAATGACAATCTCCTTTTCCTTTAGTATAAAAAAACGGCTGGAGGATAAGGTAGTCCTCCGAGACGGCGTAATGGGGATCGCCTATTACTTTACCGGAACAGGCCTTACTGAGACCAGGACGGCTGAGGACGAGGCCACACTTCGGGCAGTGGCGGACCTGGTGGATCAGGTTGTCGGTCGACTGCTGGATGGTGTTTGATGGGGCGCTGGATCAAAAAAGGCCCCTCGATTGCGGAACAGGTCCGGCGCGGGGAGGTAGCATCCGTCTACTGTCTCTACGGCGAGGAGGATTACCGTCGAGAGCAGACGCTGAGCCAACTCCTCGATGCGCTGCTGCCGGAGGGCGCCAGAGATCTGAATCTCGATCACATCAGGCCTGGGGAGGCGGGAACCGGATCGATCCTGGGGAGCGCTCGGACCCTGCCGTTTCTGGCCTCGCGTCGCGTCGTCCTGATCCGAGGCATCGAGGAGCTGGCGAGAGTACAACAAGAGGAATTGCTTGCCTATCTCAACGATCCCTGCCCCACAAGCTGCCTTGTGCTGACCGCGAGGCGGCTTGACCTCAGAACCCGTCTCGCGGCCGGATTGCAGAAGAAGGGCGTGATGCTCCGCTTTGATCGTCTCGGGGAAGATTCACTGCAGGARTCGCTTGCAGCGGCGGCCCAAGAGCGTGGCGTGCGACTRCAACCCGGAGCGGTCAATCTGCTTATGGCCCTGGTTGGGGACGATTTCCGCCAGTTGATCTATAACGTTGAGAAATTGGCGCTCTTTGTGGGTGAACGTGAAGAGGTCGGCGTGAAGGATGTGGAGGCCTYGGTTGGTGAAACCAGAGTGCGATCCATCTTCCACCTGACCGATGCCGTATCAAGCAGGAATCTGGATCTCTCCCTCCGTTGTCTGACCAGTCTGCTTGAGAGCGGAGAAGAGCCCCTGGCTGTGATCGGGATGCTCAGCCGCCAGATCCGCCTGCTGATTCGAGCAAAGGCGCTTCAAGAGCGGTCGATTTCAGTCAGCAGGATGGCCCATGAATTGAATCTGCCGCCCCGCGTCACAGCCGCCCTGGCGGAGCAGAGCGCTTCGCGTTCCTGGCGGGAACTATCAAGCGCCCTTCAGTCCCTTTCGGATGCCGACCTTGCCATCAAGACGGGGAGGGGGGCCGCGCCCGCGCTCTTAACAGGTGTAGTCTGGGACCTCTGTCTGGCGTGAGTCCTATGAGGACTGCGGGATGGCGTGGAGCTGGCGAGCCAGYCGTGACTTGTAGCGGGCTGCAGCGTTCTTGTGGATAAAGCCCTTGCTGGCGGCTTTGTCGATAGCCGGAACGGCCTGTACAAACGCCTTCTCGGCGGCATCCCTGTCACGTCCCTCAATCCCCGCTCGTACCTTCTTGATGACGGTTTTCAGGCTGCTCTTTGCCGCGCGATTGCGCAACCGCCGCTTCTGGCTTTGCCTCATGGCCTTCAGTGCTGACTTGATAATTGGCATGGTTACGTCTCTCCCTTGTCGCGTGTCGTTTCTACGGGTTGCGCGGACCTGGTCAATACCTCGCCTATTAAAATAGAGCGAGGCGCGGTTGTCAAGGGTTTTGTGATGGAGCACGAACATCGCAGAAAGATCGCACGGGCGGCCGGCGTCGTAAGCGGGGCCACACTGTTGAGCCGTGTGCTCGGCTTTGTGCGCGATCTGATCATTGCGAGGGCGTTTGGCGCCGGAAGCGCCACCGATGCCTTTTTTGCGGCGTTCCGCCTCCCCAACATGTTGCGCGAGTTGCTGGGCGAGGGAGCCCTCTCGGCGGCGTTTATCCCGGTTTTTACCGAATCGTTTAACACGCGCGGACGGGAGGGCGCGTGGCGATTAGCGTGGACGGTATTGACCGTGCTCGCGCTATTGCTCGTCGCAGTCTCGATGACCGGCATCGTCGTCGCGCCGTGGTTGATCAGACTTATTGCTCCAGGCTTTCATACCATCCCGTCGAAGTTCGAGCTGGCCGTCTATCTTACTCGATTAATGTTTCCGTATATCCTGTTTATCGGGGTCGCGGCGCTTTTCATGGCGATTCTTAATTCACAGGGTCACTTTGCCACACCGGCGCTGTCGCCCAGTGTACTCAATATCGCCATGATAGGGTGCGCGCTGTATCTGACGCCCTATGTCGATCCGCCGATCGCGGCGCTGGCAATCGGCGTCCTTATCGGGGGCATCGGGCAGCTTCTGATCCAAATTCCAGCCATCCGGCAAGGGAGCAGGGGCGTGCCGTGGGGCGTCGATGTCAACGATCCGGCCGTCGGACGGATCACACGCCTGATGACGCCGGGGGTCGCGGGACTGGCCATCACGCAGGTGAATGTATTTGTCGGCACCTTACTCGCCTCATTGATGGGGGAGGGCGGGATCTCCATCCTGTACTACGCCTTCCGGCTGATCCAGCTTCCCATCGGGCTGTTCGGTGTGGCGATTGCTACGGCGGCCTTTCCCACGATGGCTAGGCAGGCGGCCAGCCGTTCACTCGGGGAGGTCGCGGCGACGGTAGCCTACGCGATCCGCCTGGTCCTGTTTGTCACGCTGCCCTCGATGGTGGGCCTGATGGTGTTCAGGGTCCAGATCATCCAGCTTCTCTTTGAGCGAGGCGCATTTGACCGGACTGTCACGCTTGCCACCGCTGAAGTCGTGCTGTTCTACGCCTTCGGCCTCGGCGCRTATGTGTCGAACCGTATTCTTGTGCCGGCCTTTTACTCGCTTCAGGATACGACCACACCGGTCAAGATCGGTGTGGCAGCCGTCATAGTCAATATCATCGCGTCTCTTGCGCTGATGCGGCCGCTGGGACTGTCAGGGCTCGCGCTGGCAACGACCCTGTCTTCCTTCGTCAACCTGGGTCTGCTGCTGATCGCCTTGCAGCGGCGTCTCGGGCGGCTTGACGGGCTGCGGGTCCGCTCGCTCGTACGGATCGTCGGAGCTGCCGCACTCATGGCGGTGATTGCTCTATCGCTTGTCCGCTTCTATGACCCGCTGAGGGTTGAGGTATCGCTCCGCCGTGCTGCCCTGCTGACGTTTGAGCTTGTCATGAGTCTAACCGCATTCGTGGCTGCGGCGGCCTATATGGGCTCCGAAGAACTGAAGGGTCTGTTGCGATGGCTGATTGGCCGAAGACGACGGATCGAAGAAGCCCCCCCCGGGGAAGATTGGCATTGACG
>PQAQ01000115.1 GCA_003105305.1 Candidatus Methylomirabilota bacterium | reverse complement strand
ATTGGAGTCTCTGGTGGAGCCGAACGGGATCGAACCGTCGACCTCTCGAAAGCGATCAAGCCCCTCCCCGGCGTATGCCGGTTCCGAGGTTCAACCGACTGTCTGCGTCGAAGAAGAACTCCTAGCCGCCCGTGCGACCTGACTTTATGTAAATACGAACGGCATTAAGGTCCGTCCATCTCCAACGCAGCTGGCGGCCACCCTAATTCCTCTCGCGCTTTCCGGACACCAACTCCTTTATGGTCGGAACGAACTGGTCCCTCCACCTCTTCATGCTCTCGGAGTTATCGTACAGCTTCGGACCCCAGCGGGATCGGTCACGCGCTTCCTCTTCCGTCATGCCCTTCATTCGTTCCGAGTGCTCCATGATGGCAGTGACGACAGTCTTGCCGTCGTACCCGTTAAGCATGAAGACGTGGAATCCCGGGCTCATACCGTCGGTGCTACCGTCTTCGGGAATTGTTTCGAAGAGAGTGAGCAGATGCTCCGGAATAACCCGGAGCACCCTGGATGGTACCGAACTCCAGTCGGTGCGCAGTCCGATCGAGGTCGTTCGACGACCCGCTCCGTACCGGAGAGTCTCCTGGCCGAGATCGTGCGTCTCGCTCGCGTACAGATCGCCCCACACTCCTGTGTAGTAGATGCCATACGGGCCTTCGAAGGAATTGAAGTCCTTCAGGTATGGCCACACTTCGTTCGACGGCGCGTCGATCGTGAACATGGCACTGGCCACGAGTCCGACCACCGGCCCTCCATCGGTCATGTGCGTGTAGTGGCGGATGCGATACGAGAAACCCTCCTCGCTATAATCGAGACCTTCGTAGAACCTCGGCTCGGTAACCGTTCCTGCGCGCACTGTCGTGTCGCCTTTAGGTTGATTCATCCTCTCGCGTTTTCCGGACACCAACTCCCTTATGGTCGGGACGAACTGGTCCCTCCACCTCTTCATGCTCGCGGAGTTGTCGTACCGCTTCGGACCCCACATGGATCGGTCAAGCGCTTCCTCTTCCGTCATGCCCTTCATTCGTTCCGCGTGCTCCATGATGGCGGTGACGACAGTCTTGCCATCGTGCCCGTTAAGGAAGAAGGTGTGGAATCCCGGGCTCATACCGTCGGTGCTACCGTCTTCGGGAATTGTTTCGAAGAGAGTGAGCAGATGCTCCGGAATAACCCGGAGCACCCGGGATGGTACCGAACTCCAGCCGATGCCTTGGTACTGGAGAGTCTCCTGGCCGAGATCGTGGGTCTCGCTCGTGTACAGATCGCCCCACACTCCTGTGTAGTGGATGCAATACGGGCCTTCGAAGGAATTGAAGTCCTTCAGGTATGGCCACACCTCGCTTGACGGCGCGTCGATCGTGAACATGGCACTGGCCACGAGTCCGACCACCAATCCTGCATCAGTCACGTGCGTGTAGTGGCGGATGCGATACGAGAAACCCTCCTCGCTATAATCGAGACCTTCGTAGAACCTCGGCTCGGTAACCGTTCCTGCGCGCACTGTCGTGTCGCCTTTAGGTTGATTCATCGTGTCGGCGATGGCAGATACGGGTAGCGAGAGAATCACGACTGCCGCTGCACCTAGCAGGAGGCTGCGGCGGTCGCTGTCGACTCTTACTTTCTTCACCATGTCTTGGCTCCTATTTTCGTCCTGTTCTTGTCTTGGCTCCGAATTTAACTGGACCCGTCCGACCTGATTTTCTGTGAGTACTCAATGGCATCAATGGACAGTGATGGTCGCTTACAGCTGAAACTCCACCTGCAATCCAAAGGTCCGAGGCCGTGTGTTGAGTGCGTACCAGGTCTCAGGGAATTCACCTCGAGTTGTCGGACCCCGCTCGTCGTTCAGGTTGTCCACGAACAGCGTCAATGACCAATTCTTACGGGCACTCAGCGTGACGCTGGCACGAGATATCGGGATGGCGTCGCCATCCCACTGTGGCATCAGAACGCCGTTGACTAGTTGCGTATACTCAATGGCCGACGTGTAATTCCCCGATAACGACGCCAGCAGGTTGAACCCTCGGCCGACAAGGAAGTAATAGTCCAACGCAAGGCCAGCTGTGTACTCTGGAGAGTACGGAATTCGAGATCCCTCAAAGAATAAGATGGTGTCGAGAGAGATGACGTCGCTGTCAAAGGTCAGATCATTCCAACTGAAACTGCTGGTGATGAGGAACCTTTCAACGGGAGTCACGGTGAAGCTAAACTCAGCCCCCAAACCGCTGGCCGAACTCGCGTTCAGCATCGCCGTCATCGCGGGATTACTGGTGGATGGTTCGACCGACAAGCCTAGTTGCATGTCTTTCCAATCAAGAAAGAACACCGCTGCCTCGAACTGAAGCCTGCCACCCCACGGGCTTCCTTTCGTACCCAGTTCGTAATTACTAAGGAGATCCGGCTCCGCCGGTGGAAACCACGGCGCGACGACTAGCACGTTTGGCTGTTGCGTCAGGCCACTGCGAAAGCCCTGCGCATAGGAAGCATAGAACGCCAGATCATCATTGGGATGCCAAGTCAGCACCGTCCGCGGCGTGAGTCGATCGAACGAAGCCTGCGCATGAACCAGCGGCGTGTCCGGATCCAACGTCGCGCTTATGTTTTCATCAAGGTTCTGGCTATCGTCGAAGTAGCGAAGCCCTACGGTCAGCTCCAGGTGTTCGTCGAGGAACGCGCGCGTGAGCTCGCCAAAGACCGCCCAGGATCGTGAAGAATCCTCATAGTCTGCCGCGAGCATGCCTGAAAAATGCTGAATGAACCGGTCGGTATCATCGCGGTAGCTCGCGCCCGCGGACCAGCGCCACGGCCCCGCGCCAGTCGAAATGACCCCGAGCTCCTCGCAGAACACTTTGGATCCGAAATCGACTTTCTGAACAATTCCGCTGGCCCACGGCCCCAGCGGGGTAAGATCCAGAGAGGAATCGATGCCATAGTCGAAATAGCTCGTCGCACTAGTAATCACGACCGCGTCGGCATAATAGTCCGCGCGCAATTCGTAGACTTTCGCGTCGGAGTTCACAGGCTCCGGAGTTGGAGTAATATTTTCCCCGTTGTTACCAATAGACTGATTAGCATATTGAGAACTGGTATACCAATACGACCCCATCAACGAGAATTTCTCAGTCGGCTTACCTAAGACCTTAAGACGCGCGTTGGTAATGTCCGCGGAGTCGGCATTGGGTGTACCTGGCTTGTCGATCCATCCACTGCGATCTGTGTACCCCAAAACCGCGCGTGCGGCGAGCTTCTCTTCAATAAGGGGGAGATTGACAGCCAAATCCCCTCGATAATTGGTACCGCCACCCTCGGTCGAGGACACCGAGCCTCTCACTTTCGTCTCAAAGGCTGAAAGGTCCGGATCGTGCGTAAGGATTCGCACAACACCGCTTTGCGCATTAGCCCCGAAGAGCGTTCCCTGTGGGCCACGCAGGACTTCAATCCGCTCCAGGTCGTAAAGATCCGCATCCGGCACCATCGCCGAGCGAACGAAACCGTACGGCACCGAATCGATATAGTAGGATGCGGTCGGGGCGCCTCCAAAGGCGAGGAAGTCAGCGGTCACACCTCTGATCGCAATTGACGGCGTTCCAAGGGCAGTCACGGGCGCGGCGACGGCCGGCACGGTGCGCAAGACCTCGGTCAACCCCTCCTCTCGTTTTTCATCAAGGACCTCACCCACAAGCGTGGTAATGGAAATCGGCACATCCTGAAGCTCCTCCTCCCGCTTTTGGGGGGTTACGATAACCTCTGCCGTGAACCTCTCCAAAGGCGGCGGGGGGGCAGTCTCTGGGGCTTCTTCGCCCTCCTCCCCTCGTTCACCCTTCTGACCACCCTCCTGTTTTTCTGCTTGCTGTTGAGCCTGGTCGGTGGGAGTCACCTGGCTCACTCCGGCCGCCCCGGTGGCTTGCGAGACGTCACAGGGTTTCGCCACCGCACCAGGTAACCGTTTTTCGATGGCGACCGTGTGAGAGTCGACGAAACGGTAGTCGAGGCCTGTACCGACAAGCAGCTCACACAGCGCCTTCTCGGCGCTCTCGTCGCCGGGGGTTCCCGGCGATTGCAGGCCATTGGCGAGCCGGGACTCGTACGCGAACTGGAGACCGGACAGCTCGGAGAACTCCTGCAGAGCCTTGGCCAACGGTTGCGCCTTGATGGCCGGTATCGGCTGACTGACCTTTTCAGCGTTCTTAGCGTGCGTTGCGGCCGGCCAGCTCGCAATCACGAGCACGATCGCCCAACACGCCGCCCTGATGCCGGGTAGCTTGCCCATGGTTCCCCCTCTTCCTTGTGGTTTCCGGCCGGGTTGTCCGGCCCGTTACTAGTAAAGAGGGGATTCTCAAGAAAATGGGTACTACCGATTTTGCTCGCAGCCACGGGTAGAGTGATCTGGGCGTGTAACAGCAATGTGCGGCATGCACGGAGACTACCGGACGGCTGCCGCGTTCCGCCGCAGCCTTATCCGGCCATCAGGCTCGGTCTCGGCCGTCGCAAGGCCAGTCTGCTCCAGGAACAACAGGAACGACTCGCGGTCGTTGACAGTAAAGGCTCCACTGATGTGAAGCTCCCCGAGCATCGGATCGCCGATGATCATCGGAGGATCGTTATAGAGATTGAACTCGTCGATCACGGCTTCCAGCGAGCGGGATTCAAAGACCAGACGCCGCTCAAGCCAGGCGGTGGCTTTGTCGATGTCGGCACTGGTCACCTCCACCTGCCCCGATCGACGATGGACCCTGGCCAGTTGACCGACAGTCACCTCCGCGGCACCGGGCGGACCCGGCTCACCGCTGTCGACGTCCGAGAAGCCGGTCAAGGTGTCGTTAGGCGTCGCGTCGACCGGGGTCACCTCGATAGTCCCCTCCAGAACAGTTACCGTGGTGTCGTCGTCACGATGCTGCACGTTGAACTTAGTGCCGATCGTCCGGATGACGACGCCGTCCGTCAATACCCGGAACAGCCGCTCAGGCTCTTTGGCCACATCGAACAAGGCCTCGCCGACAACCAATACGACATCCCGGTGCGTGTCAGTGAAACGCAGCCGGATTTTGGACTTGGCATTGAGCGTGACCACCGATCCATCCGGCAGTGGGAAAGACGCCTGCTCACCGATCATGGTCTGATACACGGCAGGACCCGTACCCTGCCACAACCAGCCCAGAGTCAGGGCGACGAGAATCGCCGCGGCTGCCATCCCCACGCCCTGGAGCCGAAGGCGCCACGTCCTCCCTGCAGTGGACGCGGCCGCTGGCGACACCACGTCGGCGGTCGCGGACTCTGAAAACGGCACCACATTCTCGTCGTGACCCGCCTGGGCGGCGCTGATGAGCTCGTCGACGTTTGGGTCCGGACCAAGATCCAGGAGGTCATCCCACAGAGCCGCCACCTGCAAGTACTCGCGCACGTGCTCGGGCGAGGCCTCCAGCCATTGGGTAAAGGCGCCCCGCTCATCCGCGTCAGGCATTGAATCTTGCAGGCGCACGAACCACTCGGATGCCTCATCGGCGATCCAATCCAAGTATCTGTTGCGTTCGTTGCGGTTCATCGGTGAAGAAGCCTCTTAGTCACGATATCGGCGTAGCTGCTTGCGACAACGGGCCACTGCAAGCGACAGGTACCTCTTGACCATGTTCGTCGAGATTCCGAGTAGCTCCGCTATCTCTCGATACGTCATGCCCTGGCGAGTCCGCATCGTGACTACTGCCCGACACTTCGGCGACAGCTCAAGGAGCACACGGTCGACCAGCTCCAGTTGTATCTGCCGTTCGGCCTTCTCCTCGGGGGAAGGCTCGCTTGATTCCAGCTCCAGCATTACGTTGTCACTCACCCGACGGCCGGCCGGCAACTCCCCGTGGCATCGCTCATGAACCAGGTTGGTGGCGATCGTATAAAGGTACGCCCGAGGGTTCTTGACTACCAGCCCCCTGTCACTGACGCTCAGCAATCGTAGGTATGCCTCCTGCGCGAGGTCCCTGGCATCGATTTCACTCGACAGACGCCTCCGCAGGTACGAGCACAGCAATTCCTGATGGGCAAGAAACAACTCTGAGATGTCGTTCTTGCTCAGCATCTGCATTCGGGATTCCCCCCACCTGTCCCAACAGACCTCGGCCCCTCTAGACTGTGGAGTGATTCTTCCGAAAAAAGGGTACCACGATCCTCAGATCTAGAGGTCATTCAAGGAACCGCGGACAGGTCGTGGAGCCCCTTCCGATCCACGCCATTGCCTCGAAGAGGGCTGTGCGGGAGCTGCCGGACGGGGCGCACGACCCGGGGGTTGAGTTGCAGCCATATCGATAACTACGGGCGGTACCGTCGTTGATGAGATGGGGATAGGAGATTCATTCTCCACGGGTCGAGCGTATCACGCTGCGGACTCTGAGAACCTGGGGTTCGTCGCTCCCAATCGGAGGTTCCAGATCGGTTCGGAGGGTCTCTACCGCCGGCTCGATCGCGCCCCGGTGGCAGGACACCTCGACCGCGGCGCCTTGCCCTGTGAACCGGCGCACCTCCAACAACCCGAGCCTCACAGCCTGGTCATGACGCGGCTTGGAGGTCGGCCCACCCCGACGGCGTGCGTCCGGCAACCTCCCCAAGACCCCGACCTCTCACATTCATCTGCCACCACGGGCCTCGTCGCCACCCGCCATGCAATCCCCACCCCCGTGTATGCTGGTTCCGAGGTTCAACCGACTGTCGGCATCGAAAAGGAACCTCCTAGCCGCGAGAGCGAAGAGCCGGAGTCGGTGGCGGGCAGTGGCGACGATCCGATGGGCCAGGTGCGACAGCAAAGAGGGTGGTAATGATCGGTCTGATAGTGCTTCTCGGCCTCCTTGTGGCCGCTTCCGCCAGCTCTCAGGTTCAGTCGGAGGGTGTCGTTGTCGTGCTCGAGACCACGATGGGTTCGATCGAGGTGACGGTGGACCCGGTGCGTGCGCCGCTCTCGGCGGGCGACTTCCTACGCTACGTGGACCGAGGGCTGTATGACGAAGCGGCGTTCTACCGCGTGGTCCGGCAGGGCAACGACCACGGCACGCCGCCGATCGAGGTCGTCCAGGGCGGGATCGTGGACAAGGCAAAGGCGCTCGAGCCGATCCCCCACGAGACCACCGAGCAGACTGGCATCACCCACTCGGACGGAGTGATTTCCCTGGCCAGGACCGAGCCGGGTACCGGGGGCGGCTCCGCCTTCTTCATCTGCATCGGCGACCAGCCCGCCCTGGACTTCGGCGGCACCCGCAACACTGACGGCCTCGGCTTCGCCGCCTTCGGCCGCGTCACCGATGGCATGGATGTCGTCCGGAAGATCCACGCCCTCCCCGCCGAGGCGGCTGCGCCGGTGGAGTACCTGAAGGGCCAGCTCCTGACGGAGCCGGTAACGATCCTGAAGGCTCGGCGGGTGACGGTGGCGAGTGAGGATGCGGTAGAGCAGCTTGATGACTGAGGCGCCGGTCCGATTCGCGAGAGCGTGCCAGTGCACTCGCGGCTGGCAATATTTCCGGTATGAAAACCGTGATCTCGATCCCGGACTTCAGGTCCTACCCGCCAGGCCGGGCTTCCTTCCCCAGCACGAAGGGGATCCGGACCTTCGACTCCTGAAGGTCGATCTCGAGCGTCCACTCGCCCGGCTGGACGCCACCCGGCGCCAGAAACACCAGCGGCCCGGAGCAGAACTGGAAGGGTGAGACATCGATGGTGTTGTAAGCGAAGGTCTCCAGAGGCCCGGCCAGGAACCAGCGGCTGCACGGCCGGCGGTCGCCCGTGAACCCACGGCCGGGCGGGTACGAGAAATCGACCGCGCCCAGCGCGGTCAGGACGTCGGGGTAGGCCTCGCGGAAAGCCTGCTGGCTGAGCAGCGGGAAGCGGGCGCCGTCCGGACCGCGGATCAGGATCGCGCTGCGATCGATCACGGTAGTCGCCGTCCACCCCCCCGACAGCCAGACCGCGAGCACCAGCCACTCGTCGCCGAGATGGGAGTCGGCCCAGCCGAAGCTGACCAGGGCCTGGAGCTCGTTGCCGGTGTAGCGGACCACCGTCCGCCGCTCCCTGGTCACCTCCTCCTCGGGTGCGACGCGTGAGGATGAGCAGGCAGCGAGAGCTGCGAGGATGACCACTGTGGGAAGCGTCCGTGTGATCACAGCGTGCCTCCGAACACTCCCCCAACCTTCCTGCGCACCATTGTACGCGGACGCGTAACCCCGGAAAGGGACGGGGAGGCGGAAGAGGACGGGGCCCGCCCCCTATCACCTCTCACTGAAATTCGACAGTTTGGGTTCTCTCTCACAAATCACCCTCCAACCACCCAGATTGTCAATGGCGGGAGTCGCAGTATTCGAGCCCGCTCAGACCCGACGTAAGATTGATTGTTCGATGGCTACCGCCTGCAGTCCAAGAGCCGACCGCGTGACAGGCCCGACGACACCATCTAACTTCAGGCCGCGCACCTGCTGAAATACCCAAACGATCGCCCAAGTCAGCGGCGCGAACACACCATCTACATGAACCGCCTACCCCTCACAACGCAGCGCCTCGTGCAGATTACGCACGTCGGCCCCAGCCGAAAGGGGGCTTGAAGACGGAGAGCCCTCCAATCGTCTGCAGACACGCGGGCGACCGCCCAATCGAGTTCTTCCTGCGTTGTCTGAACGGCACGTACGCTCTTCGGGAGGGGCAACTGTCATGCATCGGCCTGAACGAGACCCCGGAAAGCTCCGATGTACGCCAAACCAGGGTGTCAAGAGGGTGTCAAATGACGAAGCTGGCGACCTCCAACGGGTCGCCCTTATCATCGTAAGTCATTTATTAATAATCTGGTGGAGCCGATCGGGATCG
>PQAQ01000114.1 GCA_003105305.1 Candidatus Methylomirabilota bacterium | reverse complement strand
TCCGGCACCATGGGTCTGACCTGGTATGTTAATCCCGGTGTTCGGTTGCGAGGTAACTATGTCCTCACGGATCTGAGGCCGGGTCGGAATGCCGTCGGAATGAGCAATAGCGAACACGGCGAGATTGCTCATCAGGGGATCGCCGAATTGTTGATTCAGTTTTGATCGCCGGTGGAGTCGCCCAGTGCGCAACAAGCAAAAGATACCCCTATGGAAGTGTAGTTGGCTGTTGGGCCTCTTGGTGGTCGTTGCGTGGCTCACCGGCGCGTCCGCGGCGGAGAAGCGCGAGTTGCTGGTGTCCGCCGCGATCAGCCTGAAGGAGCCGTTGCAGGAGATCGGCGCGCGATTTGAACACGACCATTCGGACGTGAAGGTGGCCTTCAATCTGGGCGCGTCCGGCGTGTTGCAGCAGCAGATCGAGCAGGGCGCGCCGGTGGATGTGTTTGTCTCCGCGGCGTCGAAACAGATGGACGAACTGGAATCAAAGGGCCTCATCCTTTCGGCAACCCGGCATACCCTCGCCGTGAACGTCGTTGTCCTGGCCGCACCCGCGACTTCTCCGTCTCATCTTCTCACCTTCAAGGACCTGACCAAGCCGGAGGTCAAACTGATCGCCATCGGCAATCCGCGGACTGTTCCGGCCGGTCAGTACGCTCAGGCGATCTTGACGAGCCTGGGTTTGTGGGATATCCTCCAACCAAAGCTGCTCTTGGCCGCGAACGTGCGTCAGACCCTGACCTATGTTGCGCGCGGCGAGGTTGATGCCGGTCTGGTGTACGCTACCGACGCGCAGAGCGCCGGTAGGGCGGTCCGCGTCGTCGCTGTCGCGCCGGAGGGGAGTGCGCCGCCTATCCGGTATCCGATCGCCGTGGTGAAGGCCTCGCAGCAGCCCACGCTCGCCGGAGCCTTTGTGAATGTGGCGTTGGGCGAGGTCGGACAACAGATTTTGAAGGCCCACGGATTTCTGCCGTCGTCGAAGACCGTGGCGCGCTGAGGGGGCGATCAGGACGAGGGAGTGTCTCGTATCGTAAATGGGCAGCTATGACACAGATTCCGCTGTCACCCTTGCTCCTATCGTTGAAGATCGCCGGTCTGGCCACGGTCGTCACGCTCGTCATTGGGACGCCAATCGCCTGGCTGTTGGCGCGTGGCCGCTTTCCTGGCAGGGCGGTACTGGAATCGATCGTGATGATCCCGCTGATCCTGCCGCCTACTGTAACCGGCTACTACCTGCTGCTGCTGGTTGGCCGGCAAGGGCCCATAGGATATTTCCTCGACCAGACGTTGAATATCGGCCTGATCTTTACCTGGAAGGCCGCTGTCCTCGCCTCGACCATTGCGGCCCTACCGCTCTTTATCAAGGCCAGCCAAGGGGCATTTGAAGGGATCGACCGCCGGATCGAGGATGCGGGTCGGACGTTCAAACCGACCCTGATTGTGTTATGCACCATTACGCTGCCGCTGGCGTGGCGGGGCATCCTGGCCGGATCGATCCTGGCGTTTGCCAGGGCCATGGGCGAGTTCGGCATTACGTTGATGATCGCCGGGAGCATTCCCGGACGGACCCAGACGCTTGCCCTTGCGATCTACGACGCGGTTCAGTCCAATCAACCGCAGGAGGCGAATGCCCTGTCGATCCTGGCGACGGCCGCTGTGCTGCTGATCCTCGTATTGGTCGGACGGATGACGAAGGTCAAATACTGATGCTGGAGCTTGCGCTTGATACGCGACTAACCGGATTTCGCCTGCGAACCCAGCTTGTGATCGGTGATGAGATTGCGGCCCTCTACGGCCCGTCGGGTTCGGGCAAAAGCCTGACGCTCCTGGCCATCGCCGGCCTGATCACGCCGGCCTCCGGGACGATTCGCATCAACGGTCGGACCGTCTTTGACGCGGACGCCGGAATTGATCTCGCCCCCCACCTGCGACACGTGGGTCTCGTCTTCCAGGAATATGCGCTGTTTCCACACAAGACGGTATCCGGGAATCTCTCGTTCGGGCTGGCGCGAGGGACGTCCAGGGATGATGCGGCTGACCGGGTTGAGGAGATGCTGCATCTTCTGCGGCTGGAGGCGTTCGGGCAGTATTATCCGCATCAACTCTCCGGCGGACAGCGGCAGCGCGTGGCTCTGGGACGCGCCCTGATCGGCCGTCCCGAGATCCTGCTGTTGGACGAGCCGTTCTCCGCCCTCGATCCGGCCGTCCGCGAGACGCTCCGCCAGGAGCTGCTCCAGATGCTGGCTGACTATCGGGGAACTGTCCTGCTTGTGACGCACGACTTGCAGGAAGCGTATCTGATGGCGTCCACCATCGCGATTATCGACGGGGGTGAGGTGCTGCAAATGGGCAGTCGGGAGGAGGTGCTCCACGAACCGCGCACGAGGCGCGTTGCCGAGCATACCGGCGCAAAGAACATCCTGCGGGGGATCGCGCGTTGCGGCCATGATGGCCATTGGGACATCGTCTGGCGAGGGCATCATTTACGGATCGCGGACCCTGGACAGATGGCGCCCGGTGAGGTGGAGTATTGCATTCGACCGGAGGATATCAGGTTGGTGTGGCCGAACAGGGCGGAGCCGCGGGTCAACTTGCTGCGAGGCCGGATCGTTCACGAATTGGGGCGCGGTCTCGATTACCTGCTCTTCGTCAGCCTCATCGATGGAGAGGAGTGGGGGAAGTACGACTTGGAGGTTCAGGTCCGAAGCCGACTGCACGACCTGATGGCGCTTTACGTGGGAAAGGAGGTCTGGCTATCGTTGCCGCCGGACCGTCTTCACCTGCTTTCCCCGGAATCAGAAGCCACTGCTCCCCATGTCATCCGATGCGCCTGAGGGTTTTTGTCCTTGACTTTCATTCGATGGTCGGGTAGGGTGGAATCAAAATGAAATCCCCCTCACAGCAGATGCTTGCCGTTACGCACGAGCAGTCCAGCCCGTCGACGCTGAGAGGCGCTCACCGGCGTGAGTCGTTCAGCGTTCAGTGTCAGCAGCGAAGAGGCGTTCCCATCGTACTCAAAAATCCACCCGAGAGGAGGTAAAAGATGGAGGAAACTGAGGCACAACTCTTTGCTCGCCTCAGGGAGGAGAATCCGGAGTTTCAGCGGCTGGTCGAGAAGCACCGAGAATTCGATCAGAAGATCAGCGAGTTGGACCGGATCTATTACCTGACAAGCGAGCAGGAGCGCAGGCGCAAGGAGTTACAGAAAGTTAAGCTCACCATCAAAGATCAGATGCACACGATTATGCGTCAGTACCGACGCAACCACACACCGGTCACGTCTCAAAAATGAAGCGGCTGACTCACGTCGATCGACGCGGCCGCGCCCGCATGGTCGATATCAGTGAGAAGGACGAAACCAGGCGGGAGGCCGTGGCTAGAGGCACCGTCACCATGCAGCCCGAGACCCTTCGCATGATCGAGAAGGGGAGGGTCCCGAAGGGCGATGTCCTGGCGGCTGCCAGGCTCGCCGGGCTCATGGCGGCAAAACGGGTGCCTGATCTCATCCCCCTCTGTCATCCCCTCCTCCTCTCCAGCGCTGAAGTCGAATTTATGCCGACCGAGAAGACAGGACGTCTGAACATCGAATCACGGATCAAGGTGACGGGGAGAACCGGGGCGGAGATGGAGGCCCTGACAGCCGTGGCGATGGCAGCCCTGACCGTCTATGATATGTGCAAGGCGGTGGACAAGGAGATGGTGATCGGCGCAATCCGTCTGATCGGGAAGACAGGGGGAAAGAGCGGAATCTATCGCCGGAGAGGCGAGAACGGAACCGGAGCCTGAGGGATTCCCGCAAGGGTTTCAGGACCACGGCGCGCATACGGCATTTACGATGTCTTCAGGGCTGAGGACAGCATTTATTTACTCTCCGCGGTTCCTCGATTTTGACTACGGACCGGGGCATCCCCTGCGTAATGAGCGGCTTGGGCTCACCTATGATCTGATCAGCGCTTGTGAGTTACGGTCCCTCCCGTCAGCCTGCTTTGTCGAACCTGAACCCGCCACGACCGACGAACTTCTGGAGTTTCTGAAGCCTGACTACCTCAAGATTCTCAGGATGGCTGATGGCGGGCACGCTCCAGCGGACGCATTCCGGTACGGTCTCGGCACCCCCGATAACCCGATCCTTCCCGGAATCTATCGGTGGTCGGCGCTGGTGGCTGGCGCGTCACTGCACGCCATGCGCCTGGTAGAATCCGGGAAGGTGAGGAGCGCGTTCAATATCTCCGGGGGTCTTCATCACGCCGCCCCGGGACGGGCGTCAGGATTTTGTTACATTAACGATGCGGCGTTGATCATCGCCGACCTGTGCCGACGGGGGCATCGAGTCGCGTACGTGGACATCGACGCGCACCATGGCGATGGTGTCCAGTGGGCTTTTTACGATACGGATCAAGTCCTGACGTGTTCAATCCACGAGAGCGGCCACACCCTATTTCCGGGCACCGGGTTTGTTGGGGAAATCGGTGAAGGAAAGGGGGAGGGGTACGCAGTGAATATTCCCCTGCCGCCCTCAGCGGACGACGAGATCTTTCTCTGGTGTTTCAATGAAGTGATCCCGCCTCTTGTCGCGGCCTTTCAACCCGATATCCTGGTGACGCAGCTTGGTATCGATGCCCATCGGACCGATCCTCTCTCTCACATCGGGATCAGCCTTGGGGCGTTCGTTCAGGCGGTTCGGCGGCTGAAAGATCTGTCTGGTCGATGGGTCGCGCTCGGCGGAGGCGGCTATGATCTCCGGAACGTCGCGCGCGCCTGGACGGCGACCTGGGCGATCATGAATGATCGTGAACCGCCGGCCTCGCTCCCAACATCCTTCCTGGCTCGGCACCAGGAGATCGACTGGAACGATACGGCATTTATTGATGCCCCTGCCGTCATTGAGGGGACGGCGAAGGCAGACGCCTGGGAGGATGCCCGACAAACGGTGGACGTTCTCAGGCGGTCGGTATTTCCGCGGCACGGTATCTAATGGTGGAACTTTGTAGGGAGGGGGCCTATGACGAGACAACGGTAGAGGCGTGAGGAACGGCGGTCGGGGGAGCGTTACAGCATAAAAACTGGGTAACAACAGGTTTCGGTTTGGCAGGAGGCAGCCAATGGCATTCCAGGATAAGTCACTGACGTGTGTTGATTGTGGGCAGCAGTTTACTTTCACCGCGGGCGAGCAGGAGTTTTATGCGCAAAAAGGGTTCATGAATGAGCCGAAACGGTGCAAGAGCTGCAAGTCGGTACGTAAAGGGGTAGGCGGCCATGGAGGCCCCCGCCAGGAGTATGAGGTCGTGTGCTCGGCTTGTGGCCAGCAGACTTCCGTTCCGTTCAAGCCGATTCTCGACAAACCGGTCTTCTGCAAGTCTTGCTTTGTGGCCAAACGATCCGGCGCCGCATGAGATAGGTCAATCTCAATAGCCTGTCGTTATCGACTTACGCGAAGGGCCGGGCGGTTGTACACTCGCCCGGCCCTTCGTTTCAGCAATATGGTTGTTTCTGTATAATCGAGAGTTACGCCGCTTTACGGGGCTTCACTTGGTGGTCGATGGCGTGACCGGACGCCGATTCCGCAACCCGCAAGTCCTATGCGGCTTGCAGGTTCAGCCGGGATTGGGCATCGTGAAATAGCGCGCTAGGCGTAAGACCATTATTTGCTGGAGTCCCTCAATCCATCACCAACGCGCGGCTAGAATTCGCTAAATGAGCCTAAGCCTTTTACGCCGTAAAGCTTTTCGACTTCCCAATTCACG
>PQAQ01000113.1 GCA_003105305.1 Candidatus Methylomirabilota bacterium | reverse complement strand
GCGATGGCAGGGGTAGCCGTATGGATGTCGCCGTTCGTCGTTCTTAATGTGACCATTCAGTGACCTCACGGGTAGTGCCGCTCAGATCCAGCGAGCCGATGAGATCGGTCACGCGCCTTACCTTGCGGTTAATCAGATACGCCTCGATTCCGTCAATGACCCGTTCCGCGCTGCTCGGCGAGGTGAAGTTGGCTGTCCCGACCGCGACGGCTGTGGCGCCGGCGATCAGGAACTCCAGCGCGTCGTCGCCCGTCATGATGCCGCCCATTCCGATCAGGGGAAGCTTCACGGCCCGCGCGACTTCCCAGACCATGCGGACGGCAACAGGACGGATGGCCGGGCCGGACAGCCCTCCAGTGACATTGGCGAGTCGCGGGCGACGGCTTCGCACGTCGATCGCCATCCCTATTAGTGTATTGATGAGAGAGAGCGCGTCCGCCCCGGCATCCGCCAGCGCCCGTGCAATCTCCGCCACGTCGGTGACATTTGGAGACAGTTTAGGGATGAGGGGCAGCCGAGTAGCGTGTCGCACCTTCGATATCAGCGTGTGAGCCAATGCCGCATTACAGCCGAAGATCAGGCCGTCGGCCACATTGGGGCATGAGATGTTGAGCTCGATTCCACTTATTCCCACTTGATCGCTGAGCCGCTTGACCAGTTCGACGTAGTCCTCAATCGATTCGCCGGCGATATTGACGATAATCGGCGGACCCAACGTTCTGAGATAGGGGAGTTTCTCCGTGATGAACGTCTGGACGCCCACATTCTGCAGGCCGATCGCATTGAGCATTCCGGCGGGAGTCTCGACGATCCGCGGCGGCGGATTCCCGGCCCGCTGGCGCAGTGTGATGGTTTTGACAACGATGGCGCCCAGACGAGACAGGTCCAGGAACGGCTCAAACTCCTGAGCATAGCCGAAGGTCCCGGAGGCGGTCATCACCGGGTTCTGCATGCGGATACCCGCGATGGTGACCCGCAGGTCCGGCTTCACGATCTCATCCCTTGTATCTGTTCCTCTTCGACGACTGCCCGGTATTGCCGTTGCAGGTGATGGGTCATAGGGCCTGGGTCGCCGGAGCCGATCTTGCGGCTGTCGACCGAGATGAGCGGCATAATCTCCTTGAGGGAGCCGGTCAGGAACGTCTCGTCTGCCGATAGGAGCGCACCGAGGGGAACTGGAGCCTCGTGGACGGTCAGGCCTTCTCGCTTTGCCAGCTCAATGACCACCTCCCTGGTAATTCCCGGTAAGAGTCCGCAACTCTCGGGAGGAGTCGTCAGCGTTCCTTGTGAGATCACGAATACGTTGCTTGTGGCGCCCTCGATGATGTTGCCGTCACGGCCTACGAACAAGGCCTCCTGGGCGCCTTCGCGCTTCGCTTGCGCCGTTGCCAGCATGTTGTACAGATAGTCCAGCGACTTGATCTGAAGCGGGTTGAACGGATCCCCCCAGTGAACCGTTGCCGCGCCGACCCCGACCCGCTGCCGTTCGGCGATCCCGGTATCCAATGGTCTGGCGACCAACAGCAGCGTAGGGGAGGGAGGCGCGTCCGGAGGCAGGAGCGAACCCAGCACGTCCGAACCCCTCGTCACTGTCAGGCGCAACGAGGCGTCAACCGCCTGAAGGCGATTACGCTGGAGCAGTTCACCCATGACCCGCCGCCACTTGCCTGCGTCGTCTTCGAACGGGATCCCGATCTGATCGGCGCCTTTCTTGAGACGCCCCAGGTGTCGTTTAAGCGCAAAGACCCATCCGGGGTAGGCCCGGATGGTCTCGAACAGGCCATCACCATAGTTCAGCCCGCGATCAAAGGCCGATACCTTCGCTCGCTCGGCTTGCACGAAGCGCCCGTTCAGATAGACAACAGCCATTCGATTTCTTTACCTCCCAAAACCGGCGCCCACGCCGAGTGTCCGAAAGAAGGTTTCGGCCTTGAGCAGCGTCTCATCATACTCTTTCGCCGGCGACGAGTCGGCGACGATCCCGCCGCCCGTCTGGAAGTAGATTCGTTCTCCCGTCACAATGGCAGTTCGAATGGCAATATTCAGCTCCATCCCCCCCGAAAACCCGATGAACCCGATCGCCCCGGTGTAGAGGCCGCGAGCGGTCGGCTCCACCTCGTCAATAATTTCCATCGCGCGGATTTTAGGGGCCCCTGTGATCGAGCCGCCAGGGAAGGTCGCGCGCAGGCAGTCGATCGGGTCTGCCCCGGCCTCCAGCGTGCCCGCGACGGTCGACACCATGTGGTGGAGGGTGTGGTAGGTCTCGATCGTCTCAAATCGCTCCACATGCACGGAGCCGACTTGACAGATTCTGCCCAGATCGTTTCGCTCCAGGTCCACGATCATGACATGTTCGGCGCGCTCTTTCGGATCGCGACGAAGTTCCCCGATGATCCGCGCATCGTCCTCTACGGTCATCCCGCGAGGACGGGTCCCCTTGATCGGACAGGTCGAGATCCGATCCCCCTCAATCAGGAGGAACCGTTCTGGAGAGTTGGACAGCACCTGAAAGGGGCCGCAGTGAAGGTACGCCCCGAAAGGCGCGGGGAACCGACTTCGAAGGCGGCGGTACAGCGCCCACGGTTCGCCGGAAAACTGCGTGGCGAAGCGCTGTGAGATGTTGGCCTGATAGATATCGCCCGCCGCGATATAGTCCAACACCGCTTCCAGCGCCTTGCAGTATTGCGCCTTCGACATATTGCTCTTGAGGGAGGCCTCGAGATGCGGTAATTCGGACGACCTGCTCCCGCCGGTCGACCTGGCGCGCGCGATCAGATCGCGAGCTTCCAGTAACCGTTCGCTAGCCCTTTGCTTGCGCGCGGTACCCGGCGGGTATGGGAGACCGGAAGAGGTGATGAACATCTCGCCGTTCGCGGGGTCGAACCAGAAGAGACGGTCGTAAAAATAGATGACACAGTCAGGCAGCCGCAGGTCGTCTGCCGCGACGGCCGGCAGTCGTTCGAGATGGTGTCGGAGATCGTACCCGAAGTAGCCGATGGCGCCGGCTGTCGGCACGTCCCCGGTCGACGTCATCCCGGCGTACTGCCTGAGAGTGGCCTGAAGGTGTTGGAAGGGGTCGCCTCTCATGTGACGGGATTGACCTTGAAGTGAGACGGTGATCTCATTGCCCTTCGCCGAGAAGGTGAGGAACGGATCGTAACCAAAGCAGGTGGCCCGCCAGTGATTCACAGCCCAGGGGTCGGCGTCCAGGAGGCTGAAGCCCGGCTCGGCGGCGACCAGACCGAAGATCTCCGCAAGGGGCGGCGGATTCGAAATCTCCTCAACGAGGAGATGCGGATCGGCGCGCTGGATCCCGGAGAGTGAGGCGGGAAACGACAAGGTCATTGTTCATCCCAGAGGATCGTGCGACTGTCGAAGACCGGTCCATCCTTACAGACAAGGCGATAGGTTTGCGCCCGCTCGTCGTCTCCCTTTATCGGCACAACACAGCCCATACAAGCTCCGAATCCGCAGGCCATGTTCGCTTCCAGGGACGCCTGGTAAGGCAGGTTGTATTGCTCGGCAATCGGGGCGATGGCCGTCAACATGGGGTAGGGGCCGCAGGCATAGAGGCGGGCGTCGCGCGTCACGCGTCGCGCGTCGAGATGCTGTGCCAACAGTTCTGTAACCATGCCCGTGTAGCCCGCGCTGCCGTCTTCTGTGGCGACGTGAACCACGGCGCCGGCCCGCCGAAGATCCGAGACGCACAGCAGATCGGCTTGGGATCGACCGCCGAGCAAGACCGTCATCGCCGGCCGGCGGGTCGGCGCTCGATCGGCGAGGGTCTCGACGAGCGCAGCAATCGGGGGAACGCCGACGCCGCCGGCAATCAGGACGACTTCTATGGCCCGTTGAGGAGCGTCAAAGCCGTTCCCAAGAGGGCCGACCACTCTGAGCGATCTTCCCTGACCCATCGCCGAGAGGCGCGTTGTGCCTCGGCCGCACACCTTGTAGAGGATCTCGACCTCGCACCCGGCGCCTCGCACCCGGCGCCTCGCGCGCCTGATGCTCATGGCGCGAGGCAACAGCGGGTCCAGGTCATCAGTCGGTCTGAGCATCAGGAACTGTCCCGGGCGGAAGCGTGCCAGACGTGCGGGGCCGGCCAGGCGCATTGAGAAGTATTCCGGCGCGATCTGTGTGTTGGCGATAACCTCGACACGGCATTCGGAGGATCTTATGATCGGGCTGTTCTGCACCGTTCTACGCACTACACCTTAAATGTCGAATTGTGAACATCGAGCTGTTCTGTATGATACTCCTGCAGCGCTTTGACCCTGAGCTTGCCCTGCCGCATCGCCTGGATTGCTTCAACCGCCGCGCGCGCTGCGGCCATCGTCGTAAAGTAGGGAATACCCATGGTCACAGCGGTCCGCCGGATCGAGTAGGAGTCGAGACGCGCATGGTGACCTACGGGCGTATTAATGACCAGACCGATCTCTCCATTCTTCATCCTATCCACGATATGCGGGCGCACGCCGTCGATCACCTTAGCCGCCGGCTCGACACCCAACCCGCCGCTGCGTAATACCGCTGCGGTTCCGGCTGTGGCCACAAGCTGAAACCCTATCTCTGTCAGCCGTCGCGCCAGAGGCAAGATATGCGGCTTGTCAGTATCTCGTACACTCAAAAAGACCGTGCCTTCCATAGGAAGGGCGCCGCTCGCGCCCACCTGCGATTTGGCAAAGGCCAGCCCGAATTCGCGGTCGATCCCCATCACCTCGCCGGTCGATTTCATCTCGGGTCCCAACACGGCGTCCACCCCGGGAAACTTGACGAACGGCAGGACCGCCTCCTTGACCGCCACATGGCGAAGTCTGGGTTCTTCGGTCACGCCCAGCTCCTTGAGGCTTATCCCGGCCATGATCTTCGCCGCGAGCTTGGCTAAGGGAACGCCGACTGCCTTGCTGACGAAGGGGACGGTCCGCGAGGCGCGGGGATTCACCTCCAGGACATACACGATATTGTCCTTGATCGCGAACTGGATGTTGATCAGGCCAATGACTCCCAGCTCCAGCGCCATGGCCTTTGTCTGCACCCGAATCTGATCGAGCAACGGCTGGGCCACCGAGCGGGGGGGTAAGGAGCAGGCCGAGTCGCCGGAGTGGATTCCCGCCTCCTCGATATGCTCCATGATTCCGCCGATGACGACCTCCCGGCCGTCGCACAGGGCATCTACATCCATCTCGACGGCATCCTCCAGAAACTTATCGACCAGCACAGGGTGCTCTGGCGAGGCCTGTACGGCGCGAGTCATGTATTCTTGCAGACTCGACTCGTTATACACGATCTCCATCGCCCGGCCACCAAGAACATATGACGGTCGCACCAGGACCGGATAGCCGATCTGCCGTGCGACCCCAAGCGCCTCACTCAC
>PQAQ01000112.1 GCA_003105305.1 Candidatus Methylomirabilota bacterium | reverse complement strand
CGACGAAATTGTACAGCGACTGCTCATTGGTGTGGTGGAAATGGCGGAAACGTGGACCGGTCAAATCTCTACTCGGAAGGAGTACAGCAACTGGTCGGGCTTGTAGAGAGGGGAACCCGCTTTCTGCCAATCGGCAGAAAGCGGGTGATATTGATTCGGAAGGCGCGCCAGCCAGAATCGCCCCACTCCTCGCCAGGATGAGATAGGGGATTTCACCCCAACCGAATCGGAGAAAGTGGGGTTGCGCCGGCCGCTCCATCATATACCGAAGGTTTCAGCGGTAGCAATTACTTCTCGATGGCCTGTTGCCTTCGCTGCAGGTAGGCATTTCGTACCGCGCTGTACAAATCAACGGTTGACTCTTCTACGCTCTCATACAATTCCAGATTCTGGGACCGGCTATTGACGGTATCGCCGGCTCTTCGTCCGAATGAGGCGGCTAATGGAGCGAAGTAGTTAATCGGATCCATCGCCACGTCCCCCACAAGGCCGAAGGCGTCGCGAACCGTCAACGGCGGTAAGAGCGGCAAGATGAAATACGGACCGGGGCCTACTCCCCATTTACCCAGTGTCTGACCGGTATCCGCATCGCTCTTTTCAAATCCCCACTTCTTCGCTACATCGAAGAAACCGACTACGCCGACTGTTGTGTTGACGCCGAAGCGTGCGACTTCGGTCCCGGCCCCCTTAAACTTGGCCTGCAGCAGGTTATTGACGACGCGGCGAGGCATCGCGACGTTATCGAAGGCGTTACCGAGGCCTTCTTGTACCGGATCAGGCAGATAGTCCCATACGGTCGCTACAGGTTTAAGCACATACCGATCCAGTATATCGTGGTTAAAACTAAACATCTTTTCGTTATAGGGCTCCCAGGGGTCGTACTCCTCGACTTGCTCCTTCTCGAACGACACCGCGCCTTCCGCTTGGCGGACCGTGTCTCCATCAGCCGGTTGCGGCTCTGCCGCCGTGGCGCTCGATACGCCGAACAAGCCTGTGATGGTCACCGCAACGGTCAATACCCCGATCCACGACCATGATCTCCCGGACCTGTGTCCCACCCCTCTCTCCTTTCCCTGATCAAAGCCGATGTTGGCGATCTTTCCCCGATGTCCCATTACCGCGCCGCCCTCTTTTCCAAAAAGGGTCGTTCTTCTTTATCATGAATTGTCTTTCTTGTCGCGCAAAATTTATATCCCACAGCGCCATTAAGGCTTGCTCCAGACACGCTGATGAGGTTAGTTTTTATAACTGATCCGATAAATCACATCCGCTTTGTCGTCCGACACTAACATCGCCCCATCAGGCATAACCAGCAGGTCTACAGGGCGTCCCCAGGCGCGACCATCCCGTAGCCAGCCTTCAGCAAACGGTTCATACGCCGGCGCCAGTCGATCCTCCACCCGTACCAACATCACGCGATAGCCGATCGGCTCGCTCCGAGCCCACGACCCATGTTCCGCAATGACAATCTGATTACGAAACTCGTCAGGAAACATCGTCCCTGTGTAGAAGCGCATGCCGAGCGCCGCCACATGCGGCCCAAGCTCCATCGCCGGCGCAGCGAACTCCTCACACCTTCGTGCCTTTCCAAATCCCGGATCGGAAATGCTTTTACCGTGGCAATAGGGAAAGCCGAAGTGAAGCCCAGGGTGCGGCGCATGATTCAGCTCGTCCGGCGGCAGATCGTCACCCATCCAGTCTCGTCCATTGTCGGTAAACCAGAGCTCGCCCGTTCTTGGATGCCAATCGAACCCGACTGAATTGCGGACGCCCCGCGCAAAGATCTCCAATTGAGTTCCATCCGGTTTCATGCGCATGATCGATGCGTAGCGCGCGTCTTCACGTTCGCACACGTTACACGGCGCGCCGACAGGGATGTATAACCAGCCGTTCGGGCTGAACGCGATGAACTTCCAGCCATGATGACGATCCCGCGGAAGGCCGTCATACACCACCACCGGCGCAGGCGGGTTCTTCAGGTGAGCCTCGATGTCGTCGTACCGCAGTATCCGGTTGACCTCGGCTACGTAGAGGGCTCCGCCACGAAAGGCTACGCCGTTCGGTGTGTTGAGGCCGCGCAGCAGCGTGACAACCTCGTCTGCCTTACCGTCGCGGTTACGATCAATGATGGCGTAGACGTTACCTGCTGAACGGGTACCGACAAACAGCGTACCGTTTGGGCTGAGGGCCATGGATCGGGCGTCGGGAACCGAATTTGCGTAAATGCTGATCTCAAACCGCGCCGGCAGTGTAATCTGGTGCAGCGGCAACCCTTGAGCGCCGTTGACGCCGCTGCACGATACGACCCCGGCCAGCAAAATGAGTAAGACCAGACCGAACCGACGATCGCGCATCAGGGAATCAGCAAGAGCTTGCCTGTGGTCTGACGCGTTTCAAGCCGGCGATGGGCAAGTCCGGCCTCGGCAAGCGGAAAGGTCGCGTCGATCCGAACGATCAGTATTCCGGCGAGAATCCACCCGAACAGATCTTCAGCCCGCTGCAGCAGCTCGGCGCGTTCGAGGGTATAGTGCGTCAGGTTCGGACGGGTGAAAAAGAGCGAACCTTTCGCACTCAGTATCTGGGGATTGAACGGCGGGACCGGTCCGCCGGATTGGCCATAGAGGACCATATAGCCGCGGGGCCTGAGACAGTTCAGACCCTTGTCGAAGGTGCTCTGCCCGACTGAGTCGTAGACTACGTGGACGCCCTTGCCATCGGTCAGGCGCCTGGTCTCCGCTTCGAAGTCGGCCTGAGTATAGAGGATCACCTCATCAGCGCCTGCCGCTTTAGCCAGATGCGCCTTCTCTTCTGTTGAGACGGTCCCGATGACCCGAGCGCCCCGCCGCTTGGCCATCTGCACCAGGAGCAGGCCGACGCCGCCCGCCGCCGCATGCACCAACGCGATGTCGCCAGGCTGGAGCGAATAGGTATCGTGGGTCAGATAGTGGGCAGTGAGCCCCTGCAGCATCATTGCCGCCGCCAGCCGCATATCCATGGCATCCGGGATCGGCACCAGTCGCCGCGCCGGGACCACCGCGTACTCGGCGTAGCTGCCCACGTGCATGGCGTACACGACGCGGGCRCCCGGCGCAAGATCCAACACATCGGGACCGACTGCATCAACGACACCGGCCGCCTCTCTGCCGGGGATCACCGGCAGCGGGTCAGGGTATTGACCCTTTCGCTGATAGATATCGATATAGTTGATGCCTATGGCGTCGATCCTGACCCGCGCTTC
>PQAQ01000111.1 GCA_003105305.1 Candidatus Methylomirabilota bacterium | reverse complement strand
AGCGGGCAAGGTGGGGTCAGGCGCAGGATTCAACACCTACGCCATTATGACAGCAGACGCCCCGTGGGGCGGCTCGGGCCTCGACATCATCAAGACAGGCGAACAATATCCCCTCGCCTGCACGCAGTTCCATCACGCCATCGAGGACCGACATCTCGTGCGTGCCGGGACGGTCGAGCAGTATCGGAGCGACCCACGCTTCATACACACAGTTGAGTCGGAGCCCCAGGAACACCTCAGCCTCTATCCGGGCTTTCAGTATGACGGCTATGCATGGGGAATGGCAATTGATCTGAATGTCTGTACAGGATGCGGTGTCTGTGTGGTCGCCTGCCAAGCCGAGAACAATAGTCCTATTGTGGGCAAAACAGAGGTGTTGCGCGGCCGCGAGATGCACTGGCTCCGCATCGACCGTTACTATCAGGGCGGTCCCGATCACCCGCAGGTAGTTCACCAACCGGTGTTGTGCATGCACTGTGAGAATGCTCCCTGCGAACTGGTCTGCCCCGTCGGCGCAACGAACCATAGCGCCGAGGGCCTAAACGACATGGTCTACAACCGCTGTGTAGGGACCCGCTACTGCTCGAACAACTGCCCCTACAAGGTTCGGCGCTTCAACTTCTTCCAGTACTCGGATTTCACCACACCCAGTCTGAAGCTGCTTCGTAATCCGAATGTCACGGTTCGCAGCCGCGGCGTGATGGAGAAGTGCACCTATTGTGTACAGCGGATCAATGGCGCGAGGATCGCTGCCGAAAAGGACGATCGGCAGATCCGCGATGGGGAGATCGTCACAGCCTGCCAGGCGGCCTGCCCCTCGCAGGCGATCGTCTTCGGCAACATCAACGATCCGAACAGCCGCGTCTCTAAACTGAAGGCCGAGCCGATCAACTACGGCCTGCTTACGGGATTGAATACCAGACCCCGTACGACCTATCTGGCCAAATTGCGGAACCCCAATGCCAGGATCAGATCGGAGTAGCGAGATGCAACCGGAAAAGCCGGAGGTCACGCCAGACACCGAGCCGCCGCTGCCGCTCATCGAGCCGGGGTACGACTATGCAACGATCACCGACAAGATCAGCGCCATCGTGCTCACTCGGCCGACGCCCCGCGTGTGGTACATCGGCTTCGGTATCTCCTTTGTCCTGGTGCTGATCCTGCTCTATGCRGTCGCCTAYCTGTTCAGTGTCGGCGTCGGCATCTGGGGCATCAATATCCCGGTGGCCTGGGGATTTGCGATCGTGAATTTCGTCTGGTGGATCGGGATCGGCCATGCGGGGACCCTGATCTCCGCGATCCTGCTGTTGATGCGCCAACAGTGGCGGCAGTCGATCAACCGCTTTGCCGAAGCCATGACGCTGTTTGCGGTAGCCTGCGCAGGACTGTTTCCACTCCTGCATCTGGGAAGGCCGTGGTTCTTCTACTGGCTGTTCCCCTATCCAAGCACCATGGCGATCCAGCCGCAGTTTCGCAGTCCGCTGGTGTGGGACGTCTTTGCCGTCTCAACCTACTTTACCGTCTCAATCCTGTTCTGGTATCTCGGTCTGATTCCCGACCTGGCCACGCTGCGCGACCGGGCGCGGAAGCGGACGCTACGGCTCGTCTACGGCATCCTGGCCATGGGCTGGCGGGGCTCCGCCGTTCACTGGTATCGCTACAAGATGGCCTATCTCCTGCTCGCCGGATTGGCCACGCCGCTGGTTGTGTCGGTCCACACGGTGGTGAGCTTCGATTTTTCCATCGCTCTCGTCCGGGGATGGCACTCCACGATTTTCCCGCCGTACTTTGTCGCGGGCGCAATCTATTCCGGCTTCGCCATGGTGCTGGTCCTCGCTATCCCCATTCGAGCGCTCTATAGGCTGGAAGATTTCATTACGCTCCGCCACATACGGAACATGGGCGAGATCATGCTGGCGACGGGCCTCATCGTGGCCTACGGCTACCTGATGGAGACCTTTATGGCCTGGTATAGCGGGGACCTCCACGAATGGTCCATGATGGTCAACCGGATGTTTGGCGCGTACGGCTATATGTATTGGCTTCTGATGCTTTTCAATGTACTGGTGCCGCAGGCGATCTGGATTCCCTGGATCCGGACAAACGTACCGGCTCTCTTTATGATCTCACTCAGCGTACTCTTCGGCATGTGGCTCGAACGGTACGTCATTATCGTGGTGAGCCTGAGCCGCGACTTCATGCCTTCAGCGTGGGGCATGTACGCAGGCACCATATGGGATTATGCGGTACTGGCAGGCTCGATCGGGCTGTTCCTGGCGCTGATGTTTCTGTTCATCCGGTTCATGCCGATGATCTCGATCTTTGAGATGCGAGAGATCCTCCCGGAACCGGACAGCACGAGTCCCCGGTCACATCGCGCGCCAGGCAACAACAGTGCAGGTACAAGGACTGAGGCATGGACGCCAGACCACCCCTCTTCGGCCTGATGGCTGAATTTGACGATCCCGAAGCCCTGCTGGCGGCCGCCCGCCGCGCCTACGAGGAGGGCTATCGGCAGATGGACGCCTATACCCCACTGCCGATTGAAGGGCTGGCTGAGGCTCTTGGCCTCCGGCATACCGGGGTTCCGCCCATTGTGTTGGCGGGCGGACTCATCGGGTGTCTTGGAGGGTTCTATCTACAGTACTGGGTTGCGGTGATTGATTATCCCATCAATGTCGGAGGACGCCCATTGAACAGTTGGCCGGCCTTCATCCCTGTCACCTTTGAGTTGACGATCCTGGTGGCGGCCCTATTCGCGGTCTTCGGACTTCTCGCGCTGTGCCGGCTCCCGATGCCCTATCATCCCGTTTTTAACGTCCGGCGATTTGAGCTGGCCAGTCGGAATCGATTCTTCCTGTGCATCGAGGCGAGAGATCCGCTCTTCGATCGCCGGCGAACCCGGCAGTTTCTGGAGAGTACTCGTCCTCGCGGGGTCTATGATGTGGATCATTAGACGCATAAGCGGCGCACTCGACTGCCTGTTGCAATGGGCGTATGTCGTGGTAATCGGCCTCTTACTGGCGGCATGCCAGCAGCAGATGGCCGACCAACCACGATACAAGCCGCTGGCCAGGAGCACATTCTTCGAGGATGAGCGAGCGTCCAGGCCTCTCGTGCCCGGTACCGTCGCACGAGATCAACTACGGGCGGATGAGCCGCTCTTTACCGGCAGATCGGCTGGAACATTGGTCGATACCTTCCCGTTTCCGGTGACGCACGCGCTTATCGAGCGCGGGCAGGAGCGCTTCAATATCTTTTGTGCGCCCTGCCACGACCGAACAGGGAGCGGTCAGGGGATGATCGTGCGACGCGGGTTCCGCCAACCGCCTTCCTATCACATCGATCGCCTGCGGCAGGCCCCAGTCGGTCATTTCTTTGAGGTCATCAGCGACGGCTTCGGAGCGATGCCGGATTACTCTTCTCAGATCCTGCCGCGCGACCGCTGGGCAATCATCGCCTACATCCGCGCCCTCCA
>PQAQ01000110.1 GCA_003105305.1 Candidatus Methylomirabilota bacterium | reverse complement strand
ACCGGGTAGTCGAAGCTCACGTCGGAGGCCAGGGCGATAAATTCGTTCCCCTTCCAGGTGTTGACGTGGGACATCGTCTCGAAGCCGTAGGCGACGCAGACGTCCATGAGCCCCGAGGCCACCGACTTCCAGGCCTCCTGAAAACAGAGGCCGCCCGTGGCGCCTCCCCCTTCGACCCGGTGGCTGGGCTTGGGGCAGAGCCCCAGGTAATCCTGCACCATGATACCCGACATCAACTGGCGCTGAAAATGATCGGAGAAGTACGAGGCGACCGAGCCGTCGACGAGCTCGACAAATCGAGGATGCTCAAGTCCGAGGTCCGTGAGGGCATAATCGTACGCCTCCTTCACCATCGGCTGGAAGGTAACATTCGGCCTCGCCTTGGCGAATTTACTCACACCCCCTGAGACCATATATACCGGTCGCATGACGCGCGCTCTCCCGCTCTGGACGTCAGCGCCCGATCTTGCCGGACCCAGCCCGGCTCGAATCGGGGTTAAACAGTTCGATGCTTCCGCCTTGGACCTTTCCGTATCCCGTATGCCGCGCGCCGGCATCGTAGAACTCGATGGTCTGCGAAGGCTGGTAGGTCCCGACCGCCTGCGTGGACGGCGGAGCAGTCGCGCAGCCTGACAACCACCATACCGCCAGTAGCAGGCCAATGAGCAGCCCTTTAGAGATACTGAATCCCGTCGTCTTGGATCGCATCGGCGTCTTCTCCTTTCTCATGGCTGACGTATAAGCTTAAAGTCTTTGGAAAGCAAGCAAAAATGACGGATGTTTCCTATTGATGACTCAATACGATTGAGGTATGTTTTGAGCATGGCGACAAACGTAAAAAAGCTGGCCAAACAGGCCATGAGCCTACCGACCGAATCGCGGGCGCAGCTAGCGGACCTTCTGGTCGAGAGCTTGGATGCCGAGGAACTCGGACCTATCGACCGACTGTGGGTCGCGGAGGCGAAGCGCAGACGGGATGAAGTACGAAGCGGGCGCGTCGAGAGCATCCCTGGCGATGAGGCTCTGCAGAGGGTACGCGACGTCGTCCGCCGATGAGATGGGAGTTTCCCTGGTTACAGAGGTAGAGGCGATGATTCGAACAGTTGAAGCCGTGATCGATGAGCATGGAAACGTGCGGCTCCTCGAACCGATCCATCTTCAAGCGGCCCGGCGAGCACTCGTGACGATCTTGGAGGAACGCCCTGTTTCGGGCATACCGGAAAGCGCGTTGCTGAGCGAGGCGGTGCTTGCCGAAGACTGGGACAAGCCCGAGGAGGACCAAGCGTGGTCGCACCTGCAGCAGGTGCGGTAGTTCTCGTCCGTTTCCCCTTTTCCAACCTGTCGCAGGTGAAGTTGCGCCCGGCTGTCGTGCTGGCCGACGCCGGCCGCGGCGACTGGATTCCGTGCCAAGTTACCAGCAAACCTTACGGCGATTCCCGTGCCATCGGACTTGTCGATGCCGACTTTGCCATGGGCTCATTGCGAGTCACGAGCTATGCTCGGCCGGGCAAACTCTTCACCGCCAATCTAGACCTGATTGCGACGCAGGTTGGTACGCTCAAACCACAGCCCTTTCAGCAGACCCTCGATAATATAGTGGACCTCCTCCGTGGCGGACGCGCTCAGTGATGCAGGCGGTCCATGTGGATGATCCGCAGTACAGTTCGCTGGCTGTATGTGCAATTTGTCCAATCTGTACAACCCAGAAACTCGTTGCGAAATGTTGACCGATACAATACACTCCGCGCTAACTGCGACAACGGCTGTTAAACCTAGACTGACCAGTCTACCCGGTAGTTCATCGCGGTGGTAGTATAGAGATTGTGGTATGCGTTGGAGATGCCATGAGCAGTGCCAAAGCAGCAGTAAAGTCGATGATCGAGGGTTTGCCGGAAGACGCAAGCTTCGAGGACATTCAGTATCACCTGTATGTCCTTGAGAAAGTGAAACGCGGCCTGGAACGCGCGGAATCTGAGGGCGTCATTTCCCACGAAGACGCCAAGGCTCGCCTCGGCAAATGGCTCTCGGCCTAGTTTGGTCGCCGGAAGCCATCGAGGACATCGAATCCATCGCCTCATACATCGAGCGCGACTCCGCGTGGTATGCGAAGTCGGTCGCCTCGAAAATCGTCGAAACAGCGGAAACGATCCCTCATTGAATGGATGAGGAGGTCCAGATGTCAAACCTGCCTGAGATTCTCAAAAACGCCTTGAACCTAGACGTTCACGATCGTGCAGCGTTAGCGGAAAGGCTCCTGGCGAGCCTGGAGGAACTGAGCGAGGACGAGGCCGATCGTCTTTGGGCCGAGGAAGCGCAACGGCGCCTGGAGGAATACCGCGCGGGCCGCGCCCGCGCAGTTCAGGCGGACGAAGTACACGCGAAAGCGGAACAACTTTTCCGGTGATACCTATCACGTACCACGAGGCAGCCGAGACTGAATTGCTGAATGAGATCGGCTACCTCGAACTCCGCGCCCCAGGGCTAGGACGGCGCTTCTACGTAGAGGTCCGCCGCGCGGAGCGTCTCATCGCACAGTTTCCGGAATCGGCCGAAGAGATCAGGCCGGGAATTCGAAAGCGCATACTTCGTAAGTTCCGCTACTCGCTTATCTATTCGAGGGAGGCGGATAGCGTACTCATCTTGGCGGTGGCTCACCATAGCCGTCGGCCCGAGTATTGGGTCGGTCGGGTCAGAAATAACGACAAGGAAACGAAGGGCGGTGCCTGACCTCCGCCGCTCCCCGGCGGCAATGTGTACGGTGCGCGGCCGATCTGCGCAACTCAGAATGTCCTTGCGAACCGCTGATCGACACAATAAAATCCCCGCTAACTACGACAATGGCCGATCAAGATAGGCCCAACAGTCCACTCTGCAGTTGTGCATTTTAGGCGCGCTGATGGCTACTGATGCCCTTCGCGATATCGAGCTACTTACTCCTGCCGACTACATTGGCGCTTTGAGCAGAGTCGCACCAACCGAAAGTCAATGGGAAATGTTGCGCGTGCATATGGCTGCACCAGACCATACCGTTACAGTGCGCCATATAGCGTGTGCGCTTGGCTTCTCCAACTGGAACACTACGAACTTGCTATATGGAACGTTCGCTGGGCAGCTCTGCAACGAGTTGAACGTTTCGCCTGCCACAAATCTCTCGGTACTCGTCGAGTTCTTCAAGACTCCAGGGCTCGAATGGGAGCTTCGTCTCCGCCCAGCTGTCGTCGTCGCTCTTGAAGAACTTAGAATCACTGACAGCAGTTGGTCATACCAAGAAGAGCTGCCTGCCAATAATCTGCTCCTTGAGGGAGCAAGCTTTACCGTGAAGGTCAGCGCCTTCGAGCGAAATCCTGTTGCCCGCCAAAAGTGCATCAACCACCACGGCAGTAATTGCGCAGTTTGCGGCTTCAGTTTTGGCACCGCTTACGGAAAAGGGGCTGATGGCTATATCCATGTCCACCATTTGAAGCCATTGGCGTCCATCGGCGAGGAGTACGTTATTGACCCCATCAAAGATCTACGCCCCGTCTGTCCGAACTGCCATGCTGTCATCCACCTCCGTCAGCCACCGTACAGCATCGAAGAGGTCAAAGGCATGTTGCAGAGTGGCACCGATACATAACCCTCTCGGTCAACCGGACCGCCTGGAAGTTGCGCTTGAGGATTCTCTCCGCGTTTCACACTCCGGCGGCCGGTTGTCTTAAGAGTTGACCTGCTTGCACATCCGCACTCAGGCTTTTTGCCTCACGTGGTCCTTCACAAATGCGATCGCTTCGGTCGTGGTGGTACCGGGCGTGAAGACGGCGGCGAGGCCGGCGGCTTTGAGTGCCGGGATATCGTCGGTGGGGATGGTGCCGCCGCCGAAGACGAGGATGTCATCAACCCCGCGCTCCCGTTGGTCACTCGCAATGACGGGACCGGAGGAACTTTCATGGCCATGAGCGCGCCACCCTGTTCTTCTCTTGACATGCGAAATGACTATAGTATTATGACCATAGTTGCGGTATCGGGTCGACGCGAAGGGAGACATGGATGAAACGATCCGTTTCCAAATCTCAATTTAAACCCAAAGCCCTCGAGTACTTCCGGGAGGTGGAACAAACCGGGAAGACACTGATCATCACCGATCGTGGAAAGCCAGCCCTGAAGATCGTTCCCTACTCGGAGGATCCTGAGGCGTCACTGAAGCTCCTCCACGGCAGCGTGCTGGAATATAAAGACCCTACTGAACCGGTTGGCGTAGACGACTGGGGGGTCCTTCGTGATCGTGCTTGATACCCATGTATGGGTGTGGTGGGTCAGCGGGGTAGAATCGCTCTCACCGAAGGCTCGTCGCCTGATCAGAGCCGCTAGAGAACAGAAGGCCGTCTATCTCTCTTCGATCAGCGTCTGGGAAGTAGCCCAGCTCACAGCACGAGGCCGCTTGCGACTGACTATGGATGTGGTCGACTGGGTGGCCAAATCCGAGGTGCTGCCGTTTGTCCACTTCATCCCCGCGGACAACGTCATCGCCCTCAAATCCGTCCAACTGCCGGGCACACTGCATCAGGACCCTGCTGATCGCATGATCATCGCCACGGCACTCACGTTGGGATTCCCTCTGGTCACGCGGGATGAGAAGATCGCCCGCTATCCTCACGTCCAGACGATCTGGTAACAGGCTCAAGACGTAAGTACGACTGTCTCCAGCTCTCGAATCATCTCATCTCAGGCTTTTCGCCGCACGTGGTCCTTTACAAATGCGATCGCTTCGGTCGTGGTGGTGCCGGGGGTGAAGACGGCGGCGAGGCCGGCTGCTTGTAGCTTCGGGATGTCGTCGGTGGGGATGGTGCCGCCACCGAAGACGAGGATGTCGTCGACCCCGCGTTCCTTCAGCAGCTCCATGACCCGCGGGAACAGGTACATATGCGCCCCGGACAGGCAGGACATGCCGATGGCGTCCACGTCTTCCTGAATGGCTGCACTCACGATCATTTCCGGCGTCTGCCGAAGCCCGGTGTAGATCACCTCCATTCCGGCGTCGCGAAAGGCCCTGGCGATCACCTTGGCGCCCCGATCGTGGCCATCAAGGCCAGGCTTAGCGATCAGGACGCGGATCTTCTTTTCTCCCTTCGCTGCCATTGTCTGTCCTCGTACGCTAGTGTCCCCACTCGGAAGTTCGATGAAGAAGTCGACGTTCGATGTATCGTCACTCCTGCGAAAGCAGGAATCCAGAACCCACGTTATTCCCTGGATTCCGGCTCGCGCCCGC
>PQAQ01000109.1 GCA_003105305.1 Candidatus Methylomirabilota bacterium | reverse complement strand
ATGATAGCCAGCGCGACAAAGCCGGAAATCCGTTCCACAAGGATAGAAGCCAACGATGCCTCGCGCCGCTCCGTCATTCGCGAGACGTGATAGCCCCGAACCAGATCGCCGCCGATGGCGGTCGGCAGCATCAGGCTAAAGAACATTCCCTCGTAGTATAGAAGGATGAGGCGCCAAATGGGAAGGTGGATGTGTTCGGCCCGGAGCAGGCACCTCCAGCGTATCGTACTGAGTAGTTGCGCGACCAGATAGAGGAGAATAGAGCCGAAAAAGATTGAGATGTGCAAGGAGCGGAAGATGGTCCCGATGGCCTGGAGATCGGTTCGAGACAGGAGCAGAATCAGCAGCGCGACGCTGACGACCAGCTTCAACCCGAATTGCCACGCCTTGCTCAGAGATCTATGGGTCGAGTTCACCGAGGCTCCCTTCAGGTTCGACTCCAAGGATGATCCGCTGAACCATGTAGATCGGTTTGCGCTGTGTTTCGTGATAGACTCGTGCCACCATCTCGCCGAGCAGACCCATGCCCACCAGTTGTACTCCCAGAATCACGAGGAGGATTGCGAGCAGCAGGAGCGGTCGTCCGCCAATCTGTTGCCCCAGGAGCAGTTTGAGACTGGCCAAGTATAACAGCAAGGCTCCGCCGCCGGCACCCACAGTAAGTCCTAACCCGCCGAAGATTTGAATTGGGGAGGTGCTGAACTGAAGTAAGAACTTTACAGCGATCAGATCAAGGAGGACTCGCACCGTTCTGACGATAGAGTACTTTGAGCGTCCGAAGCGTCTGGGGCGGTGGTGTGTTTTGACTTCGGTGATGGCGATTCCCATCCAACTGGCAATGGCTGGGATGAATCGATGCAGCTCGCCGTATAGCCGGAGATTCTCGATGACCACCCGTCGATATGCCTTCAAGGTGCAGCCGTAGTCGTGAAGTTTCACGCCGGTTGTCGTTGAGATCAGCCAGTTTGCCAGCAAAGAGGGCAGTCGTCTCGAGAGAAAAGGATCCTTCCGCTCAGCCCTCCAGCCGCTCACCAGATCGTACTCATCGATGAGCTCAAGCAATGTGGGTATATCGGCCGGATCGTTTTGAAGATCGCCGTCGAGCGTCACAATCACATCGCCTGTCGCGTGGTCGAAGCCGGCGGTTAAGGCGGCGGTCTGACCGAAATTCCGTCGAAGCACTACCACCTTCCATCGGCAATCTTCTTTGACGATCGCCTCAAGAGCGGCCAGCGTTCGATCGGTGCTGCCGTCGTTTACGGCGACTACCTCGTAAGACCGCCCAAGATCGCTCAGGGCCTCGACGAGCTGATTATGGAGGGGGCGAACGTTATCCTCCTCGTTGTAGAAAGGAATGACAATAGAGAGCCATGGCGTTCGCATTCAATACCCGAGCTGCCGAGCCGGCTGAAATCCTCGGAACTTATAGCAGCGAAAGATGAACCACGGGCGCAGACGATGCATAGGTCCGACCGTCGAGGGAACAGTCAGAGGATCCGATTGCACGACATCAAACGAGCGCAAAACGGGTTCGGGCGGATCCGGTCGATCCGTGATAAAGACGGCGTTCCACCCTCGGACCTTATCGGTTCCCCCCCATACGTCAAACTGATTCATGCGTCGTCCGAGTTGGATGTTGTAGGTCGCCGGATGGGCCGCCACATAGAACATCACCTCACTGGCGACCTGATATCGATCGCTGAAGACAAATGTGGGTCCGTTATGACTCATCTCCTCATAAATAGCATTGACCTGCGCACCAAGCTCTGCCCATCCTCTCAGCCGTTTGGTCAGATCGAGCTTGCGAGGCAGCGGCAGGCCCACCGCGGCGAGGGCGTGCGGAAAGTGACCGACTGCACTGACAAGGAATCCGGTTATCAACGCGCAGACAAACAGCGTACGGCTCCGTGTCCACCGCCAGGCCGAGGGTCCACTGTTCCTATGTGCGGATGCGCTCTGTCGCCAGGCGACAGCGGCGACAGCGGCGGCGATATAGGTTGGAGCAGCCCAGTTTGCCTGCACCTTTGTCCACAGGCTCGTGATAACACAGACGATCAGCAAGGGCGCCGAGGCGCACAGGAGAAAAAGCGACGTGTCGTCGCCGCATCTGGCCAGTCCGGTCCGTCCGACCTCCCAGAGCCCGATTATGAGTATAAGGAACAGTAGAGGGGTGACCACACCCGCTTGAGACGCAACAAACTCACCCGCACTCTTCAGCGGGATGACGCTATTGTTGCCCCCGCCAAGTTGCTCCAGAAGGTGGCGCAACGAGACGAAATGGTGTGTCGCGCTCCAGTAGATGACGGGGGTAAAGAGAAGAAGCCCGACGCCGAGCGCCAGGTAGGGGCCGGGTCGCCGCAGCCAGAACCGATGCTGCCGAGACAACAGAAGATACAGAAATATCTGCGGCGCCATGATGGCCATCGTATATTTGCTGAGCAGACCCAGGCCGAGGCCAATGCCGGCAAGGAGCCACCGGCCGTTGCCGCCCGTTGTGAGGGCGCGGTGAATCAGTACCAGCGTAAGAGACCAGAAAAACACCAGTGGCGCATCGATCGTCATCAATATGGAACCCGCCTCGGCGAGCGGCATGGCGGCGAGTGCGAGCACGGCTTGCAGACCGGCCCACGTAGAGCGACAGAGGCGATCCGCCAGGACGAACGTGCATACGGCAGTTCCAGTAGAAAGCAGGACCGCCGGAAGCCGGATGAAGAATTCGGTATCTCCACCCAGTCGCGTGGATAGGGCGATGAGGTAGGCCACCATCGGCCCTTTACTATAGTAGCTCCAGTCCAGACGTTTCGACCAGGTCCAGTAGTGTGCTTCGTCCGGCGCTAGGTTGAATCGGCCGGAGTGGATGAACCAGAGGTGAAATGCGGTAAGACAGCACAGTACGAGCAGGAACAGCAGCGGCGCCTGCCGGCCACTCGCCTGGTGCGTCCAATCCGTGAACGATCCCCGGGAACACATCTGTGACCGGGAGAGTTCAGGGGCGGCGCTTCTGGAGTGTCCGATCTTTTTCCTCCACTTCGGAGGCCAGAGCCTCTTTGAATGATTGCAACTTGCGTCGGAGGCCCTCATCCGACAGCGCTAAAATTCTCGCCGCCAGAATGCCGGCGTTCTTCGCCCCCGCCTCGCCGATGGCCATCGTAGCCACCGGGACCCCGCCAGGCATCTGTACGACAGAAAACAGCGCGTCCAGACCGTTCAGGGAGGTTGAGGCCAATGGGACCCCGATGACCGGGAGCGTCGTTTGGCCGGCAATCACGCCGGCCAGATGCGCGGCAGCGCCGGCGCCGGCAATGACGACCTTGATGCCTCGTCCCTCGGCCTTCCGGATATACTCCAATGTGGCGTCAAGCGAACGATGCGCGGAACTGATTTTCAGTTCGAATGGGATTTCGAATCGCTCCAGCGCCTTCGCAGTGAGTTCCATGACGGTCAGATCGGAGTCGCTGCCCATGACGATCCCCACGACCGGATGCGCTGCCATGCTGTGATGAGTGGTCACCTGTCGCTCCTTTTCTCTTGCGGGATCTATTCGATGAACGAGGAGGTCATTCGTTACTGTTATATGGTTCCCGTGAAGGCGCGAGTACCGATGTCGGTTCGGTAGTGCGCGCCTTCCCAGTGGATCTTCTTCACCGCCCGGTAGGTGACGGCGATCGCGTCTTGGAGATCTCGTCCCACGCCGGTCACCCCCAATACCCGTCCGCCACCGGTGTGGATCCGGTCGTTGACGCGGCTTGTTCCGGCGTGAAAGATCATGATGCCAGGCTCGGCAGCCGCTTCCTCGAGCCCGGTGATTAGGGCTCCATGGTCGTATGGGCCGGGGTAGCCTTTCGAGGCCATGACGACGCAGACGCTTGCGTCCGGATTCCAGTCGATCATATGATCCCGTAACCGGCCGTCCACGACCGCCTCCAGCAACGGAACGAGGTCGGACTCCATCCTGACCAGTAATGACTGTGTTTCGGGATCACCGAGCCTGGCGTTGAATTCGAGCGCCTTGACGGCGTGTCCGCTGATCATCAGGCCGGCGTACAGAATGCCCTTGTAGGTCCGTCCCTCGGCGGCCATTCCAGTAACAGCCGGGATCATGATCTGTTCCATAATCTGTCGATGAATCGGTTCGGTGATAATCGGCGCGGGCGAATAGGCGCCCATCCCGCCGGTATTGGGACCCTGATCCTCATTGAACACGCGCTTATGATCCCGGGACGATGCCAATGGTATGACGGTAACTCCATCGGTCAATGCATGAAACGAGACTTCCTCGCCCTCCAGGTACTCCTCGATGACAATCCGCTCACCGGCGTCGCCGAAGAGCCGTTCGTCCATGATCTTCTCGACCGCCTCCAGGGCTTCGGACAGCTCGAAGCAGACGGTCACCCCTTTTCCGGCCGCCAGGCCGTCCGCCTTCACAACCAGAGGGGCGCCGATCTCCCGGATATAACGCTTCGCCTCCTCCGCCCGGTCGAACGTCTGGAAGAAGCCGGTAGGGATATGGTGCTTCTTCATGAAATTCTTGGCGAACACCTTACTCCCTTCCACGACAGCGCCATCCTTCCTGGGTCCGAAGATGCGGAGCCCGCGGCGCTCGAATTCATCCACGATACCGAGGGTAAGCGGCAACTCCGGTCCTACGACCGTCAGGTCAATCCGTGTCCGTTCAGCAAAGTCGGCCAGGAGGCGGATGTCGGAGGCGCTGATCGGGACACACTCGGCCACATCGGCGATCCCGGCATTTCCAGGCGCAGCCCAGACCTTCGCTACCCTTGGACTCTGAGCGATCTTCCACGCGAGCGCGTGTTCCCGCCCGCCAGAGCCGATCACGAGAATCTGCATTGACATTCCTGTCCGTTTCCCTGCTATCCGATCCTCAATGGCGAAAGTGTCGAATACCGGTGAACACCATCGCGATGCCGGCCTGATCCGCCGCCTGGATGGCCTCCGCATCGCGAATGGAGCCGCCGGGCTGAATGATGGCAGTGACGCCGGCCTCGGCCGCCAGATCAACCCCGTCCCGAAAGGGGAAGAAGGCGTCGGATGCGAGGACCGTTCCCTTCGTGGATGAGGCGGCCTTCATGATGGCCAGCCGACAGGCATCGACCCGGCTCATCTGTCCGGCGCCGACCCCTACCGTGGCGAACTCGTTCGACAAGACGATGGCATTAGACTTGACGTGCTTTGCCACCTTCCAGGCGAACCGGAGCGCCCGCATTTCGGCGTCGGTGGGCGTGCGACGAGTCACAACACGAAGGGCGTCAGGGCGGAGGTCGATCTGATCGCATTCTTGTACCAGCATACCATCGGCGATCGGCCGGAACTCCAGACCGACGTGATCAGGGGGCGTGATTGCCGGCCATGGGTCCACTGCCAGGAGCCGCAGGGCCTTCTTGTCTTTCAGGACAGCCAGCGCTGTCTCGTGGTATCCCGGCGCAATCACCGCCTCGACGAAGATTGCCGCAAGTTCGCGCGCAGTCTCGACATCGACCGGGCGGTTGAACCCCACAACCCCGCCAAAGGCCGAGACCGGATCGGCGGCTACGGCGCGCTGATACGCCTCACTCAGTCTGGGACCGATGCCGACGCCGCAGGGATTAGTGTGTTTGATGACGACGGCAACCGGTTCATCGAACTCTGTCGCCAGGGCGAATGCGGCATCAAGATCCAAAAAGTTGTTGAATGAAAGCTCCTTCCCCTGAAGTTGTGTTGCTCCCGCTACAGCGGGTTTGCGTGACAAGGGGTTGCCGTACAGGGCCGCCTGCTGGTGTGGATTTTCGCCGTAACGGAGTTGCTTCAATTTGACCGTGCGGAGATCAAGAACATCGGGGAGGATCGCGTGATCCGCCTCGCCGCATTGTCGCTCCAGGTAGGCGGCGATCAGTGTATCGTAGCGAGCAACGCTCGCAAAGGCCTTCGTTGCCAAATGCAACCGGCTGGCCCGTGACAGGCAGCCTTGCTCTTGCCGTAACTCAGCGGCAACCGCATCGTAATCGGCCGGATCAACGACGATCGCCACGTCTTCGAAATTTTTGGCGGCAGCCCGAATGAGGCTTGGTCCGCCGATATCGATCTGCTCGATGGCCTCTTCCAATGTCGTCCCGTCCCTGGAAATGGTCGCTTCAAAGGGGTACAGGTTTATGACGACGAGATCAACGGGAGCGATGTTCAGTTCTTGTAGTTGCCGCCGGTGCTCGGGGTCGCACCGTCTCGCCAGAATGCCGGCGTGGATCCTTGGATGGAGTGTTTTGACTCGCCCGTCCAACATTTCGGGGAAGTGTGTGATGTCGGCGACATCCGTCACCGCGACGCCCGATTCGCGCAGAGCGCGAGCGGTTCCGCCGGTTGAGACAATCTGGATGGACAGGCTCTGCAGTGTCGACGCCAGTTCAATCAGCCCAGCCTTGTCGGAGACGCTGATCAGGGCACGCTGAACCGACGCCAATCCTGTATCATTTGTACGTTTGAGCGATATCATTACGGATTTATGGCTCCCCAAACCTGCGTATCAATTCGTTGGAGGGTATCGGCTCCATGGCACA
>PQAQ01000108.1 GCA_003105305.1 Candidatus Methylomirabilota bacterium | reverse complement strand
GATATGTTCAAAGAGATGCAGGTCGAGACTCAGGGCTCGTTCGGAGGTCTGGGGATCGAGATTACCGTCAAGGACAGAATGCTCACGGTGGTCGCGCCGATCGAGGGGACCCCAGCCGACCGGGCCGGCATCCATCCCGGCGATCGGATCGTCAAAATCGACGGCAACCCCACCAAAGACATGACCCTTATGGAGGCGGTGAAAAAGCTCCGTGGTCCAAAGGGCACGGATGTCACGCTGGTGATCCTGCGTGAGGAGTCTCCCGGACCGTTCGAGCTGAAATTGGTTCGGGAGATCATCGAAGTCAAGAGTGTGAAGGCCAAGAACCTGGGCGACGGCGTCGCATACGTCCGAATCAGCGCATTCCAGGAGCGAACCGGAAAGGACCTCCTGAAGGCCATTGAGGAGTTGGGACATAACGGAATGTCTGCAATGGTGTTGGATCTGCGTAACAATCCGGGCGGACTTCTGAATCAGGCTGTCCAGGTATCTGATCTATTTCTCGACCAGGGACAGTTGATCGTCTATACCGAGGGTCGAATCAAGAATCAGGATCTCCGTTTCTCGGCCGAACACGGGGCCCAGATTCCCAAGGTCCCCATCGTGGTGTTGGTGAATGGGGGCTCCGCCAGCGCCTCCGAGATCGTCGCCGGGGCGCTTCAGGACTGGAAGAGGGCCGTAATCCTGGGAACCAAAACCTTCGGGAAGGGATCGGTGCAGACGGTTGTTCCGCTGAGCGACGGTTCCGGGCTCCGCTTGACCACAGCCAGGTACTTCACGCCAAAGGGGCGGTCGATTCACGGCACCGGGCTGATCCCTGATATCGTTGTCGAGGCACCACGCCCCACCCTCGCAAAGGTGCCGAGCGGCCCGGGCGATAAAGACAGTGAACCGAGTAAAGAGCGCTCGGAAAAACGAGAGGAGAAGAAGATCTCTGAAGAGGAGGGTGACGCCACGCTTCAGATCGGCAAGCGAGAGGGACCCGATCCTAACACCGATATCCAGTTGAAGCGGGCGATAGAGATTCTCAAGGCGAGTCAGATCCTCGAGAAGGGACTCGGGAAAGAAAACGCAGGGTAATGGCAATATTCGGCGTAGAGCGCATGGCAACATCCGATGGCACACCTTACCCTTGGGATTGAAACCTCCTGCGATGAGACCGCAGCCGCTGTTGTGGAGGACGCTCGGCGCATCCGCTCTTCCGTCGTCGCCTCCCAGGATCTGCTCCACGCCCCCTACGGCGGGGTCGTCCCGGAGTTGGCCTCTCGCCGTCACGTCGAGACTGTCTGGCCGGTGGTGCGGGAGGCGC
Organism: Candidatus Methylomirabilota bacterium; assembly: GCA_003105305.1. Lineage (GTDB taxonomy): Bacteria > Methylomirabilota > Methylomirabilia > Methylomirabilales > Methylomirabilaceae > Methylomirabilis. The sequence continues at coordinate 3,888 of PQAQ01000108.1, read as the reverse complement.
TGACCAGGGCAGCGGTCACCCTCGATGAGATTGACGGGATCGCGGTAACAGCGGGGCCGGGGCTGATCGGTTCTCTGTTGGTCGGTCTCTGTTTTGGGAAGGCGCTTGCCTTTGCCCGTAACATCCCGCTGGTCGGCGTGAATCACCTGGAAGGACATCTGTATGCCGCCATGCTGCATCATGAGGGGCTTTCATTCCCATTTACCGGTCTTGTGGCATCGGGCGGCCATACCCACCTGTATCTCGCCACGGCCCCCGGTGAGTATCGCCTGCTCGGACGGACGCGGGACGACGCAGCCGGAGAGGCATTCGACAAGGTCGCGAAGTTTCTCGGTCTCGGTTATCCGGGTGGGCCGCGTATCGAGGAGTGGGCGCGGAAGGGCGATCCGCACGTGGTGCGGTTTCCAAGATCGATTCCTCCGCGGAGCTCATACGATTTCAGCTTCAGCGGTCTGAAGACCGCAGTGGTCAACTATGTAAAGGGTACAGGGTATAGGGCACAGGGTATAGGGGGAACCACCCCAGACCCTCAACCCTATCCCCTAGACCCTGTCTTGGTGGCGAATGTCTGCGCCGGCTTCCAGGAGGCCGTTGTGGATGTGCTGGTTCGCATAAGTCTGGCGGCGGCAAAGACATCGGCCTCTCGTCGTCTCGTCCTGGCTGGAGGCGTTGCCTGCAACGGGAGGCTTCGATCACGGCTTGCACAGCAGGCGACAGAGGAAGGCGTACAGGTCTACTGCCCCGCGCCGTCTCTGTGCACCGATAACGCCGCCATGATTGCCGCTGCCGGCTATCCGCGCCTGCTGCGCGGCGAGCGAGCCGTATTGTCGTTAAATGCCGATGCCGATCTCGCGCTTGGTCTGACATAAAGGGAACACACATGGCAAAGCTGTCGATCCTGCTCTACCCTTCTCCCATCATCCGCAAGAAGTCGGCGCCGGTCACGGCAATCGACGGAGAGCTGCAGCGCTTCATCGATGATATGGTGGAAACGATGTATGCAGCGCCGGGCATGGGTCTGGCCGCTCCGCAGGTGGGAGCACTCAGGCGGGTCATCGTCCTGGACCCCTCCGACGACCGCACGGCTCATGTGCCGATCGCCCTCATTAATCCGGTGCTGGTCGCCGGTGAGGGACAGATCGTGGACGAGGAGGGATGCCTCTGCATCCCGGATCTGAATGAGCCGGTCTCGCGATTCAAGCATGTCACAGTGAAGGCGTATGACCGAAATGAGAAGGAGATCGTCCTGGAGGGCGCTGACCTGCTGGCACGTATCTTACAGCACGAGATCGATCACTTGGACGGCGTCTTGTTTATCGACCGCCTGAGCACGGCAAAGCGACTCCTGCTCAAGCGGCGACTCAGGAAGGGCGCTCAGCGATCATCGCCGAGCTGATCCCGGACCGTTACAACTTCATTTCGACATGGGCCTTGGCCTTGAGCCCCTCTATCCACTCTTTATATTTGGCCTCGGTCTTCTGGTCGAACAGCATGGCCCTGATGCGCTCCTTTACCTGGTCAAATGGCACGCTCCGACCTGCAAATCGCTCCTCGACAACAATGAGGTGAAACCCGGCCTGGGTCGTGATGATATTGCTGGGCTGGCCGATCGGCAGGGTAAGCGCCGCCTGCTCCAACTCGGGCGCCAACTCCCCGTGCTTCATCGTCCAGATCTCACCGGCAGACGACGCCAGCGGCCCTTCCGAATATTGCTTGGCCACCGTCAAGAAATCGGTTCCCGTCTTGAGGCGCGCTTGCGCCTCTTCAATCCGGTTCCTGGCGCGTGATGCCTCGTCGGCGGTCGCCTGTGGGGGAACGGTCACGAGGAGATGACGGATTTTGAACTGTGAGATCTCACTGAATTGATCCTGCCGTTGCTCGTAATATTGCTGGACCTCTTCGTCAAGCACCACGATCTTCGATCGTACCTGCCGAGCCACCAGCCTCGTCAGCGTCACCTGTTCGACGATTCCCTTACGAAACTGTTCCTCGCTCAGCATCTCCCGGGACAGCGCAGCTTTCAGATCCTCATCGGCAGTCAACCCGTTGCGCTTCTTTAATTCCTCGATAGTGGTCTGCACCTCAGCAGGACTCACCTCGATCCTTTCCTTCTTCGCCTCCTGGAGTTGCAGTCTCCGGAGAACCAGTTCATCCAGGACTTGGCGTTCCGTAGTGCGAAGCTGCTGTTCTCGTTCCGCGCCCAACGTATCCTGCACGATCCTTCGAATAGTCTGGAGCCCTTCCTCTTGCACCTCGGTCAACGTGATAACGTCGTCGTTGACCACAGCCACGACGCGGTCGAGGATGACTGCCTCGGACACGGAAGCTGTCAGGCTTGTCCAGAGAATGACCATTCCCAACACGAACAGAGGGTATAGGGTGGAGGGTTTAGGGTTTACGAATCGACTCGCTGCGCTGCAACCCCCAACCCCCAACCCCCAAACCCCAACCCCAATTTTATTCATTGGCACGCCTGCAATCGCGACAACAGCGTCCTGGCGGCGGCGCCCTTGTCGCCGCCCTCTCCCGTATATTCCATTTCGTCGTACCTCGTATGCGTCATATCTTTCGGGATGTAGCGCAACCGGCCGCGTTCTTCACGAAGCAGGGCTGCCACTTTATCCGAAGCGAGGGGCGGCGACTCGCCGAATACGATACGAATCGCTTTACCCGCGGCGTCGATCTCACGGACGTGGAGTGTCCGGGCCATGATCTTGAGCGTCATGGCAGTCAGCAGCCGTTCCGTCGCACGCGGAGGCTCGCCGAAACGGTCGACCAGTTCCTCCTGAAAGGCRACGACGTCTTGCAATGCTGGGAGCGCGGCCAACCGTTTGTAGAGCTGAAACCGAATGTTGGAATCCTCCACATAGGCCTCCGGAAGATATCCTTCGGCCTCCAGCCTGATGGAGGGTTCAACCGGTTCCGTCACCGCTTCACCCTTCAACTCCTTAACCGTTGATTCGATCAACCGGCAGTACAGGTCGATACCGACAGCGGCGATCTGACCGTGTTGCTCCGATCCCAGCAGGTTCCCTGCGCCCCGGATTTCCAGGTCCTTCGCCGCCACCTTGAATCCGGCGCCCAGTTCGGTCAATTCCGCAATCACCTGGAGCCGCTTCTTAGCCGTTTCGGACAGCGCGGCATCCTTCGGAACCAAAAGATAGGCGTACGCGCGATGCTTATCCCGACCGACCCGCCCGCGAAGCTGATAAAGCTGCGCGAGCCCCAGGGCATCGGCCCGATCGATAATGATGGTGTTGGCAGCACCCACATCGAGACCGGATTCGATGATCGTAGTGCAGAGCAGGACATTACACTTGCCCTCATAGAAGTCGCACATGATCCGCTCCAGACGCTCTTCCGACAATTCGCCGTGCGCCACCGCAAGCTTTGCCTCCGGGACCAACCGTCTGATCAGACGCGCCGCGCGCTCGATGCTCTCCACGCGATTATGCACGAAGAAGACCTGCCCTCCCCTGTCCAGTTCATGTTCGATCGCCTCCTTGATAAGGGCCGGGTCGAATCCGGCTACGGTCGTCTTGATCGAGAGGCGATTCTCCGGCGGGGTCTCAATGGTGCTGATATCCCTGACACCAAGCATCGACATGTGGAGGGTTCGCGGAATCGGCGTGGCGGTAAGCGTCAGGACATCGACCTGTCGACGGAGCTGCTTCATTCGCTCCTTAGCCGCGACGCCGAAGCGGTGCTCCTCATCGACCACCAACAGCCCAAGGTTCCGGAACTGAACGTCCTTCTGAAGCAGCCGATGGGTGCCGATAACGATGTCAACGGTTCCCCGGGCCAGGTCGGCCAGGATCACTTTCTGCTCCGCCGGGGACTTGAACCGGCTGAGGGAGCGCACCTCCAGGGGGAAATGGGCCAGGCGGC
>PQAQ01000107.1 GCA_003105305.1 Candidatus Methylomirabilota bacterium | reverse complement strand
CCATGATCGACAAGATCAACGCCGAACGCCATGAACATATTGTGACCGTTGAAGACCCCATCGAATTTCTGCATTCGCATAAGGGTTGTATCGTCAACCAGCGCGAGGTGCACTCCGACACGCGATCGTTTGCAGAGGCGCTACGACGGGTGCTGAGGCAAGACCCCGACAAGGTCCTTATCGGCGAGATGCGGGACCAGGAGACGATTGCCACGGCTCTGACCATTGCGGAGACGGGACACCTGACGTTTGCAACGCTGCACACTAACTCGGCGATCGAAACGATTCACCGCATCATCGACGTGTTTCCCTCCCATCAGCAGCCGCAAATCCGAGCCCAGCTCTCGTTTGTCTTAGAGGGGGTGCTCTGTCAGACGCTGATCCCCAGAAGCAACGGCCAGGGGCGGGTACTGGCGCTGGAGATCATGATTCCAAACCCCGCTATCCGTAACCTGATCCGGGAAGATAAAATCCATCAGGTCTATTCCGCCATGCAGACCGGGCAGGACAAATTCGGGATGCAAACGATGAATCAGTCCCTTCTCGGACATTATATGAAACGACACATCACACTGGAAGAGGCGATATTCAGGAGCCCGTTGCCGGACGAACTCACACAGATGGTCCAGCGAGCGCAAAAAGCTAGGGTATAGGGTATGGGGTGTGGGGCATAAGGTTTCGACGACATACCCCAAACCCTAACCCCCAAACCCAGCTTTTAAGGGAAAAACAGATGCCGACATTTGCCTATCGGGGGCGAAACCGGACCGGTGAGGCGGTCGCCGGAAGGATGGAAGCTAATACCACAGAGGCTGTGGTTGCTCAGCTTCATCAACAACGGATCTTTCCGATTTCGGTCACGCCACAGGCTCAGTCGATCGAGCTGAAGGTTCCCGGATTCGGCGGAACGATAAAGGACAAGGATCTGGCGGTGTTCACGCGCCAGCTTGCTACCATGATCGACGCCGGGCTCCCCCTGGTACAATGCCTGGAGACCTTGGCAACACAACAACCGAACAAGCGATTCAAAAAGACAGTCACTCGGATCAGAGAGGAAGTGGAGGGAGGATCGACCTTTGCGGCAGCCCTCAAGCGCCATCCGTCCGTGTTCACTCAACTGTATGTCAATATGGTTGAGGCCGGTGAGGCGGGCGGACTGCTCGACACCATCCTGAACCGTCTTGCGGTTTACATCGAGAAAGCGATGACCCTTCGGCGAAAGGTCAAAGGCGCGATGATCTACCCAAGTACCATCGTCGCAGTCGCTATCGCAGTTGTGACCTTTCTGCTGGCTTTCGTGATCCCAACCTTCGCGAAGTTTTTTGAGAGCGCGAAGGTCGAACTGCCCTTGCCGACTCAGATCGTCATGACCGTGAGCCGCTTCGTTCACACATATCTCCTGTTCTGGCTAGGACTTTTGATCGCAGCGGTCGTCTGCATCCGATTTATCTATCGAGCAGAGAAGGGCAGGAGGGCGATTGACGGGTTATTTCTACGTGTTCCGGTCTTCGGACCACTGCTCCGAAAGGTGGCCGTCGCACGGTTCACGCGGACCCTTGGAACCTTGATCGCCAGCGGCGTCCCCATCCTGGACGGACTGGATATTACGGCGAGAACAGCCGGAAATAAGGTGGTGGAGGAGGCCATCATAAAGACCCGTGAGAGCATCGCCCAAGGCAAAACGATCGCCGCCCCGCTCCAGTTGTCAGGAGTCTTCCCACCCATGGTCGTACAGATGATCAGCGTTGGGGAACAATCCGGAGCGCTTGACTCGATGTTAGAAAAGATCGCCGATTTCTACGATGCCGAGGTCGATCAAGCGGTGACAAACCTGACCGCCCTGATCGAGCCGATACTGATGGTGTTTCTTGGTGTTGTCGTTGGTGGCATCGTGATCGCCATGTATTTGCCGATCTTCAAGCTGGTGACGGTAATAGGGCGTTAAAGGACAGTCGAGGGCTGATGGCCACAACGGATACACGCGGGTTGTTGACTGAAGATACTGCGCTGCGCCGACAGATCAAGTGGCTGATCGGCCTCCGCCTTCTGGTCGGTTTTCTATTCTTGGGATCGGCCGGCATACTCACTACCCGAGAGCATCCGCCGTTCGCGCTGATCCCTCTCTTCGTCTTGGCCGGCTGTACCAGCCTTCTCACTATTCTATATCTTGTCGCATTGAACCGCACGGCGCGGCTGAGGCGGTTCTGCAGCCTGCAGATCGTGATGGACCTCGTCATGGTTACAGTCTTCGTCCACTACACCGGCGGGGTTGAAAGCCTCTTCGCCTTTGTCTATATCTTTCCCGTCCTGGCTGCAGCCATCCTCCTATCCCGGCGATCAAGCCTGATGGTCGCCGGCGCCGCCACCATCCTCTATGGCGCCCTGATCGATATCCAGCTTTATGGGCTCACCGGGCGGGCGCGGCCCCTCTTCCCGGAAAACGCCGCCCACGATCCTATATACGCGCTCCTCCAGCTCTTCGTCAACGGTGCGACTTTTTTTCTCGTGGCGCTCCTGGGAAGCTGGCTTGCAGAGCGACTCAAAGAAACCGGCCGCGAATTGGAAGCGCAGCGAGTCGATCTCCGCAATCTCCGCACCCTCCACGAAGACATCGTTGAAAACATCCCCAGCGGAATTGTGACGCTGGACCTTGAAGGAAAGATCGTGTCGTTCAACTGCGTCGCGCAGCGAATCGTCGGCATGACCATCGAGCAGATACGAGATAGGAGCTGGCAGGAGACCCCGTTGAGAGCGATCCAAGGACTCGAGAGGTTTTTCTCTGCTCCTACGCTCGCCGCCGGCTACTGCTCTCAAGAACTTACGATTCACAACGATGCCGGTCGATCCATCCCGATCGGGATCAACTTCACCCCCCTGAAGTCATCCGAGGGGCGGCTTATCGGTCTCGTAGGCATCTTCCAGAACCTCACAGAGCGGAAAAAGACGGAGGCCAGGTTCCGTCAAGCGGATCGGCTCGCAACGGCGGGACAACTGGCAGCCGGACTGGCACACGAAGTGAGGAACCCATTGGCCGCCATCAGCGGATGCATCGAGTTGATCAAGGAAGAAGGAACGGCCAGACCCCAACTGCTCGACATTGTGCTTCGCGAAGCCGATCGGCTAAAATTGGTCACTGGGCAGTTCCTGGAGTTCGCCAAACCCACTCCGACCTCACCGAAACAGTGTGATCTCATGGCGGTGGTGGCCGAGATCGTCTCGCTCCTGGAAAAGAGCTGCGACAGCGCCTCCCCGGTGACCTTTTCCCTTCGGCGAGAGGCCGAGGATGCCATGGTCGAAGGCGACCCTGATCAGTTGAAACAGGTGCTATGGAACCTTGGGCTCAATGCGATTCAAGCCATGCAAATGGGCGGGCGGCTCAGTATTGCCATACGCCGCCACGGATCTGACGACGGCGATCACTGGGCGGAGATAGAATTGACCGATACGGGAGGGGGGATCCCCCCGGAGGAGATCGAACGGATCTTCGATCCATTCTATACGACCAAGCCGGGCGGTACAGGACTTGGGCTTGCCATCACGCGAAAAATCATCGACAATCTTGGCGGCCGAATCGAGGTGATCAGCCGAAAAGGGAGCGGATCAACCTTCAGAGTTTTACTTAAACAGGCTCCGGACCAGGAACATGCGGTCCAGGGCGCCGGGGTATTATAATGGACACGATATTGGTCGTCGACGACGAGCAGGCGATGCGCGAGTTCCTGACCGTGCTCCTGGAAAAGCAGGGGCATCGCGTAATCGCCGCCGCTGACGGCGAGCAGGCGCTCGATCTCGTTGCGCATCAGTCGCCGGATCTGGTGATCTCTGATGTGCGAATGCCAAAGATGGATGGGATCGGCCTGTTGACCGGCATACGGAAAACCGATCCGCATCTACCGGTCATCATGATGACGGCGTACGCATCGATGGATTCGACAATCCAGGCCATGCGATTGGGGGCCGATGACTATATCACCAAGCCGTTCCGAATCGACGAGATTCGGCTGGTTGTAGAGAAGGCATTAGCCAAGGCCAGGACCCAACCCGGTCAGACCTCCAAGCCAATAACGATCGAGGAGGCGCAACCTGCGGGACTCATCGGCCGCAGCCCGCAGATGGTCGAGCTGTATAAACTGATCACCCGCATTGCCGAACTGGATAGCACGGTCCTCATCACCGGAGAGAGCGGGACAGGCAAGGAGCTGGTGGCGCGGACTATCCACTGTGCGAGCCCCCGATCTGCTCGCCCATTTCTGGCCATCAACTGCGGCGCTATCCCCGAACAGCTCCTGGAAAGCGAGCTGTTCGGCCACGTCAAGGGGTCGTTTACCGGGGCCGTATCCCACAAGGCCGGGCTGTTCGAAGTCGCTAATCGCGGGACCGTCCTCCTGGATGAGGTCGCCGAAATGAGCCCGCCCCTGCAGGTCAAGCTTCTGCGATTTTTGCAGGGGCGGACATTTCGACGAGTGGGCGGAACCGAGGATCTGGAGGTCGATGTCCGTCTCATTGCCGCTACCAATAAGGATCTGGTGAAGGCAATGGCCGACGGCGCGTTCCGCGAGGACCTGTTCTATCGGCTGAATGTCATCCCGATCCATCTGCCGCCGCTCCGCGAGCGATCCGACGACATCCCATTGCTGGCCAACAGACTGCTGGCCCAGTGCRYGCTTCGSCAGCGCMGGGGTCCGRCARTSATCTCTCCGGAGGCGATGGAGATCCTTGTGCGATATCGCTGGCCGGGCAATGTGCGGGAGCTTGAAAATGTGATCGAGCGGGCCGTCGCGCTCGAAACGACCGATCAGTTGACCCCAGCCAGCATCTCGGTACGGGAGAAGACCGAGAGTGGGGAGAGCGAGCAACCACTGTGGATCATTACCCTTCCTCCGGATGGGATTGACTTGGACAACGCCGTCTCGCAAATCGAAAAAGGCCTGATGCTCCAGGCCCTTGAACGCACCGGATGGATCCAGACGAAGGCCGCAGAACTCCTCAATCTTACCTTCCGTGCCTTTCGGTACAAGGTCAAGAAGTACGGTATCACCAAGGACCGCGGGGGATAGACTGTAGGCTGTTAGGCTGCAGCCAAAGCCCCCCGTCCTAAATCGTCAGTCCACCGACAGTTTGTGTCACCCTATCGTGACTTTACACCTCGAAATCGCTTGCCAATACTCCTTCCTAGTGTCCCGAGCCAGAAGTTCGGTGAAGAAGTCGGCGCTACATGTATCGTCATTGGTTAGAAAGTCTCCCGTGTCATTGCGAGGCGAAGCCGAAGCAATCTCACCGTTCTTCGTACCTTCAAAAACGATGAGATTGCCGCGCTCCCATCGGTCGCTCGCAATGACGAGCAGGTTACTGGTACGAGCTCGATACCGACTTTCATCCTCATGGGCGCGCCGCTGGCGCATGAGGTAGTGTGGTCAGTAAGGATACTGGCGCGTAGATGGCACGATGCGTGCATACATAATAAGGCAGTTAATCGTATGTAGTAATATAGTTTAACTCTATACACTAAAGGAGAAGAGTAATGAACATCCTAAGGAAGAAACTGATCGGACGAAAGGGTGGGTTCACATTGATCGAACTGCTGATGGTGGTGGCCATCATCGGGATCCTGGCCGCGATTGCGATCCCGGTATACGCCAATATCCAGAGGAGCGCACGGATCGCGAAGGCCCAGGCCGACACCCGAACCCTCGGCGGAGCCATCAGCGCCTACGCGGCCCACATGGGGACGAATCCGCCTGGTCTGGCCAACCTTACCGCGGCCGCGGTGAACAATCTGGGCCAATCTGCTGGGCCATTCATGGCGGGCATCCCAGTTCCGCCAGGAGCTGGTGGATGGCCGGCGAACTACACCTATACCGATGGTACGGCTCCCGGTGGCGCCGTAATTGCTGGGGCCTTTGTCGTTTGCGCTGTAGGTGACGCCACCGGCGCCAACAGCGGAGGCGGGACCACCTGTCCGTAGAGCCTTTTGACCATGTGGGGAGGGTTATCCCCTCCCCGTTTTACTTTTCTTCCGTACGTACCACTGTGGGGGTGTGAGTGCTGTCTCACGGTAGTGAGACAGCACTGAGGCAATGGGTGTTCAGATGGTCTGTCGGCATGATCGACTGGGTGGTCAGCAGGGGTTTACCCTTGCGGAACTGATCACCGCCATTGCGGTCATCGGGATTGTGAGCGCGGCGGCCTTCCCGATGTTTACGTCCTTCCTCACCGCGATGCAGACAAAGGGCGCGGCGCAAGAACTTACGACGATCCTCCAGCAGGCCCGCGAACTGGCCATTACCCGTAACACCAGTTACACCGTGCAGATTGATGTGCCAGGGAACCGATTGTGTTTTGGTGACGGCGTAAACTGCAATTGGGTCGGCCCTGGAACCGATGCTCAGGGTTACCGGAGACTGAGCAATCAAGCGCAGCTTGCTGTGGTGAACACCAATCCGGTATTTAATCCGCTCGGGACCGCGGGAGGCGGGAGAATCACCGTGCAGAACGCGCAGGGCACATCAGCCCTGGATGTCGTCGTCAGCTCTTCGGGCCGCGTTCGAATAGCGCAAGTCGGCCAGTGAGGAGGAGCGAGAGATGCGGACACAGCGCGGCTTTACCATCGTCGAGGTCCTGATTGCCCTCGCCATTGTTGCTATCGCCGTCTTAGGCGCGGCGGCGACGACCGCGCTGCAAAGCAGCGGCGGGAGCGCGGGCGCCATCTCCTTCGGTCAGGCCGCCGTCACGCGGGGCTACTATCAGTCGACAGCGACCATGCTGGCCCAGGACCGACTGGAACAGGTGAAGCGAGTCCAGTATCGAGTGGGGATCGGCGATCCCTTCGCTCCAGGCAGCCCCCCGCCCGACTTTCCGGACGAGGCTCCCGTTACCGGCTTTCCCAATTTCAGCCGGCAGGTAAGAGTGGCGGCCGGCCCAGCCGCAAACATCAGCCAGGTGACCGTCACCGTCGCCTTCACCCTTCCTACCGCTCAGGGGGCGAACCAGGAGAGCATCAACCTGAAGACGCTCGTCGCCGCCAGACCGTAAGGGGGATGTGTGGGGACCTGTCATGACGTGTGTCACCAAGATAAGGGGCTATAGCCTCATCGAGCTATTGATCGCCCTGGCGATTGCCGGCGTAATCGGCGGGGCCATCCTGGGAGTCTACAAGGTCTCGCAGGACACCTATGTCCGAGCCAGTTCCCTGGAGGCGGCGCAGGATGGGGCAAGGGCCGGCCTGGATCGCATGGCGAACGAGCTGCGACTGATCGGCTCATACTGGGTCGGAGCGTCCGGCGCGGGTAACGCCATCGCAACTGCCTTGCCTGGCAGCATAACCTTTCAAGCTGATGTCAATGCAGACACATTGAACGCCACGGGCGACGAAATCACGCTGACGGCGCAGGCCAACAGCGGCAACAACTCGATCTCAGTAAACCGGACTACAGGGAGTGTCGGCGGAAATGCCTTTACTGCCGGCGAGTGGGTCTACATCGCAAATGGGGCCACGCAGGAGGTCAAGCAGATTGGACCGGGGTACACAACCGGACTCACCATACCCCTAACCATACCCCTAACCTTCACATTTACGGGTCCACCTCAACCGGCAATCGTTCGGACCGTGGAGACTACCACCTATACTCTGAACGGTACCTCCTTGACGAGAAACGGCTTCGGGATCGTCGATAATGTGACGGCCCTGACCTTTACCTATTTCCAGAAAGACGGAGTGACGCCGGCTACGGGTCTCACCGATATCCGGGAGATTAAAATCAACCTCACCGTGCAGAGTCCTGACGGTAGCGCGCGCTACATGACCACCAGGGTCAAGCTAAGGAACCTGCCATGAAATCAAAGCGAGTTGCCAATGATCGCGGGTTGATCCTTCCGCTTGCACTGATGGCCTTCGTCATCCTGGGGGCGCTTGCGGCCGCCATTCTGTCTATCGGCGGCTCTGAGGCGCAGATTGCATCAAACCATCTGCGCTCTGTACAGGCTGGATTTCTGGCCGAGGCCGGACTGGAGCATGCCTTTAACACACTCTATAACTCAACGCTGGCGCCGCCGAACCTCGTGACAGCCGCCAGCGCTAATCTTCAGAATGTCGTATCCAATTCGTCATTGGGTGGAGCAGGTAGCTATACTGTTCAGTACCAGGCGGCGGGAGACTATACAGTAAGGGTGGTATCAACGGGCGTTAGCGCCATCGGAGGGTCTCAAGCGATTCGACGGGCCGTCATGAGCACCTTTTTTCGCTCTAACGACGCCATCCTGACCGACGGGAGTTTGACCGTTGGGGGCAGCACAGACGTGTTAGCGACCGGTGGAACGTGCGGAAACGTTCACACTAACGGCAATCTCGATCTGAATGGCAGCAATGTTCAAATTAACGGGAACGCCACCGCCACCGGCACCTATACGACGAGCGGCAACCCAACTGTTGGCCCCGGTAGCGGGGGGTTACCGGACAAGGTAATTCCGCGAGAGTATGTTCCGCACATCGATCCGGCCGACTTTCTGAATACTGCGAAGGCGAAGCTGCCTGCAGGCAGCGTATTTCAGATGACGGTGAACGCGGACAATAAAAACGAGGTCCGCGACGGGAGCGGTGACCTGCTCCAAACTGTGGATGATAAAGGTAGTTATTGTGGCTGGAAATACACTGCCGGTACCACCGCTTCGTGGAAATTCAGCGACAACGCGGTCCCACCAGGCTGTAACGGCACATTCTACTTTCAGGGGAACATCGAAGTATCAGGCAGTCCCGGCAATCCCGACCCGTGGAAAACGACCTTGATAGCCACCGGCGATATCAAGATTACGGGCAATCCGACGATAACAGCCGATGCCTCCTATACCGTTCACGATTCCCTGTTTATCGCAGGCCGCGACGTCAAAATCCAAGGAACTCCAAGCAACGGCTACAACGGGCTGATCGCCGCCCACGAACAGTTCGATCTCAGCGGCACCGGAACTATTGTCGGACTCATCATCGGTGAAAACGCCTTTAATACCCCCGGCAGCCTCGTGAGCGCCAATACCGTAACGGGCAATATTACACTCACGTACAATTGCGGCTCGACGCCGCCCCTCCAAGGCCCCCTCCAAATCCTCTCCTGGGGCCTGTAGCCCCTGCCGTTACATCAGCCCTTGCGAAATCTCTGTGAATCGGGTAAATTAAGCTTGTTTTCACGGGCGTATTTCAGGTTGAGAACTTGTGGTTCCCGAGTACGACGAAAGGAGAGATCACGGTCAGCAAAGTCCACGAGGTCAAAGACCCGCACGGTCTGGTCGTAGTTCTGGAACGCAATGCGTGGCGCCATATTACCTCTGGCCATCCGGAGATGCGGGACCGCCTCGGTGACATCTTGCAAGCCATTCACGCTCCTACTTTCATCGAAGCTGACCCCATCGATCCTGATAGTAGGCGGTATTATTGGCTCAAGCCTATTTCATTTGGGACATACTCAAAGCTGTACGTGATGGTGATCGTGTCAGTGGACAAAGAGGCGGTTAGCGGTAAGGTGCGCACTGCTCACTTGGTTGACAAACCAAAGGGAGGGCCAGTGCTATGGGCAGCAAAGAAATGAAAGGTATCGCTTTGGACTACGATAGTGAACACGATGTGCTTTACCTGTATTTCGAGAAAATACAGGAGGCCGTATCTCGTGAGATTGCAGATGGTGTCTTTGTCAGGCTGGACCCCAATACAGACCAGGTAGTCGGCGTGACAATCCTGGATCTGCAAAAAAAGTCATTGGAAGATCGCGGGATAAAGTTTATTCCAACCGACAAGACGCTTCTGGAAGCCTGTACCTAACCGCCCTAAAAGGCCAGCCTCTCTTGCCAGGCTATCTGTCACTAGAAGGCATAGCGGCCATCGCGAGTGTCCCGCTGGGGCTCGCAGTCGGCAGTTTCTTGAATGTCTGCATCTGGCGGATTCCACGCGACGAATCGATCGCCTTTCCCGGTTCGCATTGCCCGCAGTGCAACGGACCGATCGCCTGGTATGACAATATCCCGCTGCTCAGCTTTGTGTGGCTTGCGGGTCGATGCCGTCGGTGCAAGGCCGCAATCGGTTGGCGCTATCCACTGGTCGAGGGGCTGACCGCCGGGCTGTTCCTGCTGACAATCTTACAGTTCGGCGTGACGGTCCGCACCGCGCTGCTCCTGCTGTTCCTTTCCGCGCTGGTGGCGATTACCTTTATCGATCTGGACCATAAGATCATTCCGCATCTGCTCACGCTTCCCGCCATCCCGATCGGGCTGATCGGAAGCCTGTTGACTCACAATCCACCGCCACGCGATGCAGTCACCGGGGCGCTGATCGGCGCCGGACTGGTGTATCTGGTTGCCGTCTATGCCGAGGTAGCCTTTCAGCGGGAGAGCATGGGCGGTGGTGACGTGAATCTGCTCGCCATGATCGGCGTCTTCCTCGGGTGGCGCCTCATGCTCCTCTCGTTTGGCGTCGCAGTTGTTGCCGGCGCGTGTCTTTCGTTGGCGCTCATCGCGTCGGGTGTGCTATCGCGCAAAGATCAGATCCCGTTCGGGCCGTTTTTGGCGCTTGGCGCGGTCGTCGCCCTGTTTTTCGGCGATGCGGCGATCGACTGGTATTTCGGACTAATCGGATGGTGACCGAGCAAACGATCTCTATGGAGCAGTTGATCGAGGAGTACCTGAGGTATCTCGCGGTCGAGCGTGGGCTGGCAGAGAACAGCCTGGCGGCGTATGAACGGGATCTGCGCCGGATCGTCGGCTTTTTCAAGCGGACCGGGGCCGACTCTTTCCAGGAGGTCAGTCGCGGACAAGTCGCGCGCCTGCTCCTGGCGCTCAGAGAGGAAGGGTTGTCGCCCCGTACGGTTGCGCGCCACACCTCGTCGCTRCGGGKYCTGTACCGSTAYCTGCTGACGCARGRTCACGTGAAAGAGGAYCCSACCGCGCACMTCGAGTCGTCGRSCCCATGGAYRCGCYTGCCCGGGGTGCTGAGTCAGGAGGAGACGGTACGGCTGCTGGCAGCGCCGCCTGGCGACASACCGCTGGGTCTGCGCGACAAGGCGATGCTGGAGTTGTTGTACGCGGCGGGCTTGCGGGTGTCGGAGATGGTCACGCTCCGACTGTCCGATGTAGATCTGGAAGTTGGCTACGTCCATTGTCAGGGCAAGGGCGGGAAGGACCGCGTG
Source organism: Candidatus Methylomirabilota bacterium (assembly GCA_003105305.1). Lineage (GTDB taxonomy): Bacteria > Methylomirabilota > Methylomirabilia > Methylomirabilales > Methylomirabilaceae > Methylomirabilis. Next base: position 3,979 of record PQAQ01000107.1, on the reverse strand, counting down.
GTACCGTTGGGGCGCGATGCCCAGACGGCCGTTCGCCAATATCTCGCGAACGCGCGGTCGCACCTGCAAAGAGGACGATCAAGCGCGACGCTGTTTTTGAACCGATCCGGCTACCCGTTAACGCGTCAAGGTTTCTGGAAGCTCCTCCGCGCTCATGCGACAGCGGCGGGGATCGATCGACGGGTTACTCCTCACACGCTCCGCCATTCTTTCGCTACGCATCTGCTTGAGCGGGGCGCCGACCTTCGGGCGGTTCAGGCGATGCTAGGCCATGCCGATATCTCGACGACGCAGATCTACACGCACGTCTCTCGGGCGCACCTGAAGACCGTCTATAACCGTTATCATCCCAGGGCATGAAAGACAGACTGTAGGCTAGAGGCTGTAAGGGTTTAGGCCCTCTATCCCCCTATAGCCTATTTTTAAGGATGCAGCTTCCACAATTCAGAGAGCTCGACCCTGTCAGTCGGATGGCGCTTGAGGCCGCCTATAGGGCTGCCGCCCCATCGCCGATCTATGCCGTTGGCGGCTATGTGCGCGATCTGCTCCTTGGTCGGCAAGATGCAGATATCGATCTGGTTGTTGAGGGCAACGCCATTGCCGTCGCCAGACGTCTGGCGCCCACCCTCAAGGCGGCGATAGCGTCTCACCCCAGATTCGGGACCGCCCACCTGCAACTCCCTGGAGGCCGAAGGCTTGATCTCGCCACCGCACGATCCGAACGATACCCGCACACGGCCGCGCTGCCGGAGGTTCAACCTGCGCCACTCCTGGCCGATCTGTTCCGGAGAGATTTCAGCATTAATGCCATGGCCGCCCGTATCGACCGTCATTGGTTTGGGCTACTCATCGATCCGTTGGGAGGGCTCCAGGATCTGGAGCGTGGTCGGATCAGGGCCTTACACGAGCAGAGCTTCATCGACGATCCCACACGGCTCTTTAGGACGACCCGATTTGAGGGCCGATACCGATTTCTTATTGATCGAGGTTCTTTGCAGCTGATGAAGACCGCAGTGAAGGCGGGAGTCATCGCGCATCTGGCCGGTCCAAGAATCTTCAGGGAGCTTCACCTGATTGCGCAGGAACCATCAGCACCCCGTATCATTTGGCGGCTCAGGGATCTGGGCGTCTTGACGGCTATTTATCCCACGCTGGACCTTCCGGCATCCGCCTTTGGTTTGCTCGAACGGGCGCGGCAGGTCCTCGATCAGGCCCCATCAATGCCGTTGCTGCAGAACGCCTCAGAAAATGAAACAATGCTTCTTGCGATGCTCTATCTTCTGCATCCGAAGACGGTTGCTGCGGTTCTTAGAAGGCTCACCCCGCCTCCTCGGATCGCCAGGAGGGTTGCAAGCGATCACAAAGCATGTCGAAACGCCGCGCGGACGCTCATGCGCGCCGTCGATCTTCGCCAAAGTCGGATCGCCCGTCTTCTCGATCCCCTTTCGCCTGAGGCCAAGGTTCTTTTATTGGCGGGATCTACGAAGAGGCCGGCGCAAGAGGCGGTATCTCGGTACCTCACGACTTCGCGGACAATCATGCCGCACCTCACTGGAGCGGATCTGCGTCGCCTGGGATTTCGTCCCGGGCCCATCTATCGGACGATCCTGGTCGCCCTGCGCGCAGCCAGGCTGGACAGCCGTCTCCATACCACAGAAGACGAGATGTCGTTCGTCCTTCGGCGCTTTGCCGATGGGCGCCTTCGGCATTGACAAGGGTGCGTCCCTCTGTTACGGTAACTTACAGCAAGAGACGCACTGTGAGTAACACACGCCGTGACAAAGGATGGCCAATCTAACGCACTTTATTCTGGATTTAAGCGTGAGACTGCCGGCCATCCTGGCGGCCTTGACATTTCACGAGTATGCCCACGGGTGGGTTGCCGACAAGCGGGGCGATCCGACCGCGCGATGGGCAGGGCGCCTTACCTGGAATCCCTTTGCCCATCTCGACCCACTAGGAACATTGGCCCTGATCTTTACGCCGGTGGGCTGGGCCAAGCCGGTTCCGGTCAATTTCGACAATCTCCGACAGCCGAGGCGCGACATGGTCCTGGTAGCAGCGGCAGGACCGGGCGCGAACCTTGTTCTTGCGTCCGTGTGCGCCGGGCTACTCCGGCTGTTCAACGGACCCGAAGGGATGGATGAGGCTGCGTGGTGGCTTCCATTACTTTTGCCCGTCCATCTCATGCTGTACAAGAGTGTACTGATTAACGTTGCGCTGGCCATTTTTAATCTGCTTCCGGTGTTACCGCTCGATGGCGGTCGCGTCATCACCGGCCTGTTGCCGCCTCGCCAGGCGGCCTCGTATGGTAGATTGGAGCGGTACGGTTTCGTCATCCTGATGGTGTTGATCTTCAGCGGAGTGGTCGATCGGCTGATCTGGCCGCCCATTGCGCTGGTAGCCGGGCTGTTGCTCAGCGCATAGATGCCGGAGGAGCGTAACAGTTGATATCGAAGAATCGCGTTCTGAGCGGGATGAGACCGACGGGTCGTCTGCATCTCGGTCACCTGTTCGGGGCCTTGGACAACTGGCGTCGACTGCAGGAAGCGTACGAGTGCTTTTTCTTCGTGGCCGACTGGCATGCGCTGACGACTGAGTATGCGGACACCAAAAGCATCCGGGACAATATCCGCGAGATGGTCCTGGATATGCTGGCGGCCGGGATTAACCCCTCGAAGGCTACCCTTTTCCTGCAGTCGAGGCTTCACGAACATGCGGAACTGTATCTGTTGCTGTCGATGATTACACCGGTTCCCTGGCTGGAAAGGAATCCGACCTACAAGGAGCAGCAGCAGGAATTAACCACAAAAGATCTCAGCACCCACGGCTTCCTGGGCTACCCGGTCCTGATGGCGTCGGATATTCTTATCTATAAGGCCAATCATGTGCCGGTGGGTATCGATCAGGTGCCGCACCTGGAGTTGGCCAGGGAGATCGCGCGCCGCTTTAATGCGCTCTACGGGGAGGTCCTCGTCGAGCCACAGCCTCTCCTGACCGAGTTTGCAAAGGTTCCCGGCACCGACGGCCGCAAGATGAGTAAAAGCTACGGTAACGCAATCTATCTAAGCGACTCGCCGGAACAGGTAACAGTGAAGATCAAGCCGATGGTCACAGATCCGGCCCGTGTGCGCCGCCGCGATCCCGGCAATCCCGACGTCTGCCCCGTCTTCGACCTGCACAAGATCTTTACACCCAAGGTCGAGCGGGACACCGCCATCGATCCCGGCTGTCGAACGGCCGAGATCGGCTGCCTGGATTGTAAAGGTATGTTGTTGGAGCATATGCTGCCGGCGCTGAGGCCGATCCATGAGAAGCGGCAGGAGCTGGCGGCCCGGCCCGAGATCGTCCAGGATGTCCTGGAGGTCGGACGGTCCAGAGCAAAGAAGGTCGCGGGCGAGACCCTGTCAGAGGTCAAGGCCGCGATGCATATGTAATAACGCGTTCAATGTGCAACGTACAAGGTTCAAGATTCGTAAACGTTGAACATTGAACATCCTTTGAGGTGAGAAATGGTTGATCGTTCGATCCCAGAGGGGCTGACGTTCGACGACGTGCTCCTGATCCCGGCCAAGTCCGAGGTCGTGCCGCGGGATGTCGATGTGCGGACTCGTCTGACCAGGCGACTGACCATCAACATCCCGGTCGTCAGCGCCGCGATGGATACGGTCACTGAGGCCAGAATGGCCATTGCGCTGGCCCGGGAGGGGGGAATCGGTATGATCCACCGGGCGCTCCCACCTGATCGCCAGGCGCTTGAAGTGGACAAGGTCAAGAAGTCCGAGAGCGGCATGATCGTGGACCCGATTACGATTTCTCCGGATCARAAACTCTCTGACGCCCTGGAGTTGATGCAGCACTATCGGATTTCCGGCGTGCCCGTTACACAGCACGGCAAATTGGTCGGTATCCTGACCAACCGCGACATCCGGTTCGAGACCAAACTTGACTTGAAGATTGCCCAGGTGATGACCAAAGA
>PQAQ01000106.1 GCA_003105305.1 Candidatus Methylomirabilota bacterium | reverse complement strand
ATGCTGGAGGCCGCGCACGAGGCGCGCGCCGAAGGCATGGATATCGTGGTCGGCTGGGTGGAGACCCACGGGCGGCCAGAGACCGAGGCGCTCCTGGAAGGGCTCAAGGTGCTGCCGCCGCGCCGCCTCGAGCATCGCGGCACCGAGCTTGCTGAATTCGACCTGGACGGCGCGCTTACCCGACACCCGACGGTGATCCTGGTCGATGAGCTGGCGCACACCAACGCGCCAGGCGCGCGACACACCCGGCGCTGGCAGGACGTTATGGAGATGCTTGACGCCGGCATCCACGTCTACACCACCCTGAACATCCAGCACCTCGAGAGCCTCAACGACGTCGTCACCAGGATCACCGGAGTGCCGGTGCGCGAAACGGTTCCCGATTCCATCCTCGAAGCGGCCGATGAGATCGAGCTGATCGATCTGCCCCCCGACGACCTGCTGCAGCGCCTCAAGGAAGGCAAGGTCTACGTTCCGGAACTGGCGAAAGAGGCCATCGACCACTTCTTCCGGAAAGGTAATCTGATCGCCCTTCGGGAACTGGCGCTGCGGCGCACGGCCGACCGCGTGGACGCCGAGATGCGCGCCTATATGCGCGATCAGGCCATCCCCACGACCTGGCCCGTCACGGAACGGCTCATGGCCCTGGTCAGTCCGAGTCCCCATGCGGCCCAGACGGTTCGTGCCGCCAAGCGGATGGCGGCGGCACTGCGGGCGGAATGGATCGCCGTTTACGTCGAGACACCCGCGCATGCCCGGCTCAGCGAGACTGACCGCAGGCGCGTCGGCGAGACACTCCGGCTGGCTGAGACGCTTGGGGCGGAAGCGGTCACCGTCAGCGGATCGCGGGTCAATGAGAGTGAAGAGGTTCTGCGGTACGCCAAACAGCGCAATGTCACCAAAATCATCCTGGGAAAACCGACCCGCTCCCTGTGGACGCGGATCACGGCAGGCTCCATCGTAGACGCTTTAATACGTGGCAGCGGCAGCATCGACATCTACGTCATCAGCCGGGAGGCGATCCCGGAGAAGCCGGCGGCCGAGAGACGGCCTGCTCACGAGCCCGATTGGTCCGCCTATCGCCTTGCTGTGGCTGTGATCGCGGTCTGTACGGCGCTGGCCTGGCTGATGTTCCCCCATTTTGAACGGTCCAATCTGATCATGGTCTATCTGCTGGGGGTGACCGCTGTTGCCGCTCGGTCCGGGCCGGGCCCATCGGTCCTCGCGTCGGTCCTGAGCGTCGCAGCCTTCGATTTCTTCTTCGTGTTCCCCTATCTCACCTTTGCGGTGGCCGACGCCCAGTACCTCGTCACCTTTACGGTCATGCTGGTGGTCGCGCTGGTCATCAGCGGGCTCACGGTGCGCATCCGCGCCCACGCGGAGCTGGCGCGCCGGCGCGAGCGACAAACCGCAGCGCTGTACGCGTTGAGTCGGGAGTTGGCCGGTACGCGAGGCGTGGACGATCTCCTGCGGGCTGCCAGGCGTCACATCGCCGAGACCTTTGATAGCCAGGTGGCCGTGCTGCTGCCTGACGCGGGCGGCCACCTGAGTCTTCAGACCGCGCTCTCGGACCAATTCGAGATCACCAGTTCCGACTTGGGGGTGGCCCAGTGGGTGTACGAACATGGGCAGATGGCCGGACGCGGGACGTCAACGTTACCTGGGGCAAAGGCGCTGTACCTGCCGCTGGTCGCATCGCAAGGAACGTTGGGCGTGCTGGGGCTGCAGCCGGCGGAGCTCGACTCACTGCAGGCGCCTGAGCAGTTGCACCAGCTTGAGACGTTTGTCAACCAGACCGCCCTGGCGCTGGAGCGCGCCCGGCTCGCCGAGGCTGCGCAGGAGGCGCAGATCCGTGCAGAGACGGAGCGGCTGCGCAGTTCGCTCTTAAGCTCCGTCTCCCACGATCTCAGGACTCCGCTTGCTTCCATCACCGGGGCGGCCAGCAGCCTGCTGGAAGGTGACACAATGCTTGACGCGGCCACTAAGCAAGAGCTGCTGGAAACGCTTTCCGAGGAGGCCGAGCGCCTCAATCGCCTGGTGAATAACCTGCTTGAGATGACGCGGCTCGAGTCCGGGACCCTTCAGGCGAAGAAAGAATGGCACTCGCTGGAGGAAGTGGTGGGTGTCGCACTGGGACGTTTGGCTAAATCGTTACGCAACCGTCCGGTGTCTACACGACTGCCGGCGGACCTCCCTTTTATCCCGATCGATGATCTCCTGCTCGAACAGGTGCTGATCAATCTGCTGGATAACGCCATCAAGCACGCGCCGGACGACAGTCCGTTGGAGATCACGGCATGGGCGGCGCCGGAAGCGGTCACCGTAGAGGTGGCGGATCGCGGTCCGGGGCTGCCGCCGGGGGATGAAGAGCGGGTATTTGAGAAGTTCTATCGTGGGCCGGGACTGCGCTCGCGCGGGGCCGGTCTGGGGCTGGCCATCTGCCGGGGCATCGTGGAGGCGCACGGCGGCCGCATGTGGGCCGAGAATCGGCCGGGTGGCGGCGTGGCGTTCCGCTTTGCTATCCCCCTGATTGGCACGCCGCCGGAGATGGGAGACGTCGATGACTGATCTTCCGGAGAGTGCAGCGCCGGCAGCCCCGGCGCCCAGCGAGGGCATCACCGATGGGCCGGCTGTTGTGCTCATCGAGGACGAACGGTCGATTCGACGCTTCCTCCGCGCCAGCCTGGTGAGCCAGGGGTATCGACTCTTTGAGGCGGCCACCGGTGAGGAGGGCTTGGCAGAGGTCGCCGTGCGTCAGCCCGCCGCGGTCATCCTTGACCTCGGGTTGCCCGACATCGACGGCCTCGAGGTGATCCGGCGGCTGCGCGAGTGGAGTACTGTGCCGATCATCGTCCTCTCGGCGCGGGGGCAGGAACGCGACAAGATCGCCGCCCTGGATGCGGGCGCCGACGACTATGTGAGCAAGCCGTTCGGGATCGGCGAACTGCTCGCCCGCATGCGGGTGGTTCTGCGGCACGCGGCGCGCGATCCGAAAGAAGCGGCCCCCACCTCATTCGCTGTGGGCGACCTGCTGGTAGATCTGGCGCTGAGAAGGGTGACGATCGCGGGGCGGGAGCTCCACCTGACGCCCATTGAGTACCGTTTGCTGACAACGCTTATTCACTATGCGGGAAAGGTCGTCACCCAGCAGCAGTTGCTGAAGGAGGTCTGGGGTCCGCACCAAACCGAACAGTCGCACTACCTGCGGGTCTACGTCGCCCTGCTTCGGCGCAAACTCGAAGTCGATCCAGCGCGCCCGCGCTATCTGCTGACCGAACCCGGCGTGGGCTATCGCCTAGCGGCGGAATAGCCGTCGTACGCTAATCCCGTTGGTCGCGTCCAGACCACCCAGCGCCAACGCCGTAAGTGCGATCTCATCTTACCTTTGCTCGCTCACTCCCCCTATATTTTGCCGCAGCCTCACCAGGGCCAGCGCTCCCTGATTGGCCTTGATCTTCGGCTCGCCGTGCCTCATGTCATGAAGAGTTGGCGGGTCGGGACAGCAGAAGTGCCGCCCCCTTGCACAACAAAGCTCGTGAGACGCTTGTCAGTGTTGGCTAATGTGGTTATACTGTCGTGTTAATAACCAAGTTATCATCAACACTGTGCGCTAGTACTCCTTCTTACTGAAAGGTGTATCGTGGCGGGGATTGCGTTATCGGCAGTGGCAAGGTGGAAACGAGGTCCAGCATGACCACAAAACCGGTACCGTGTGACGTACAAGCCATTGAATTGCGGATTCTCACCATTCGCGGGCAAAAGGTAATTCTGGATCGAGATCTGGCCGCTCTCTATGGCGTACCGACCTTCAGATTTAATGAAGCCGTGAAGCGGAACCGCAAACGCTTTCCTGATGACTTTGCTTTTCAGCTTACACGGCAGGAGCTTACAGACTTGATATCGCACATTGCGATATCAAGTTCTAGGCACGGAGGTGTTCGTAAACTACCCTGGGCCTTTACGGAGCATGGCGCGGTCATGGCCGCAAACATTCTGCACAGTGAGCGGGCCGTCCAAATGAGCGTGTTCGTGGTTCGAGCGTTTGTGAAGATGCGGGCCGTACTTACGACTCAGAAAGATTTGCCCGGGAAGTTAGCGATCTTGGAGAAAACGCTAACCGAACGGCTGGACTTACACGAACGGGTCATCACCGACATCATTCAGCAGATCATGTCCCTCCTGAGCCCTCCATCGGTGCCCGAGCCGCCCGAGAAACGAATTGGCTTTCATGTGCGGGACAGCCTCGCCACCTACAAGCGCCGCCGGTCGGTCGGTGCGAATCGCGTTGACGGGAAGGCCAAGCCATGACGCCGGAGCAAAGAGAAGAACTGATTCGACTGCTCGAAGCGGGTGAGGAGATTTCGCCTGAGTGGGCGCGTGTGCTGTTCCCGTCTGAGAAGCGAGAATACGAACTTGTGTACCATGGCAAGGAGCGCGAGGAACATGTCATCGCCGACACGCTGGCGGTACCGCTTCAGCCAATCCTCACCGTTGGTAAGAACGGCGATAATGGCTGGTATAACATGCTCATCTTCGGCGAAAACCTCCAGGTGATGACAACGCCCTTGGAGATGAGGAAGAAAGGCGCGTTGTATAATGCCGGGTGAGCGGCTATGTCTATAAAGTACGAACAACTGAAGTGTATCCACCAACTGGCGGTGGAAACTGGTGATGTAAACGAGCTTCGTAAGATCCCGTCGCTATTAAACGATTGGAGAATCAAGTGTCGTGAAGTTGATGGGGAATTACTATGGACGAACTTATCAGTGCCCACATCGGCCGGAGAAACTGTTACGATTGGACTTCGTTACAGAAAAAAAGACACGACATTGACAGAGGACATCTTTGAGCTAAACGCAAAAGCCCCAGACAAAGTAAAAAAAGTCTACAAGGGCTGCTATCAAAAAAGTCGACCGGAGTATGAAGGTACTCATAAACAACAGGATGTAGAGCCTCGTTCATTCACGTCCATCAATACATGTTGCTTATACTTTGGTGAACGGACCAGCAGCTAATAAGATCGCGGCGTCGGATTCGCTACCGCGCCAGTAGAGCCCAATAACGATGGAGCGATTACGAATGGAATCGCGAGCCGAGAAGGGGAACCGCGCATGATCCGGGCCAGCTTTGACAGCACCAAGACGCCGCTGCACGACCTGCTCGCGCGGGCCGACAGCGGCAAGCTTCAATTCCCGCACAAGCGGGAATCCGGCGTAAGAAACTGGATTCCGGGTCAAGCCCGGAATGACAATCACTAAAAAAGAGACTTACGGGACATTGCACCGGCGGTAGGGTGGCTAGTCCCGTTGGTCGTCCAGGCCGCCCAGGGCTAACGCTGAGAAGGTCTCGGCGAGCCCGGCCGTTACTCGGGTGAACGCCGGATAGGCCAGCTTATCGGGAGTGTCCTGGCTTGTGTGGTAGTAGGGGTAGCGGTAGAAGGCGGTGTCGGTGACCATGATGGCGCGGTAGCCTTGCCGCCAGAACGACCAGTGATCGCTCCAGCCGACCCCTGGGACAAAGCGGAAGGTCGCCACGCGCTCGAGCGGACAGTCTGAGCTTTTCCGGAAAGCTTGCACCGCGCGTCTCATCAGGACGCGGGAGCGAAAGTCGGAGACGAAGGCGATAAAGTCACCACGGTTCGGATAGAAGAACCGGAACAGGGGCGGGTAATGCTGGCTGTTTGGCTCGTCCCGGTAACAGCCGATAGTCTCCAGTGAGACCATCAGGAGGATGGTGTCGCCGCGTGCCCGGGCTGCCTTTGCGTAGACGACGCTTCCCTGTTGCCGCGTCAAGAAAAACGGCGGCTCCTCATTGACGAAGGCCACGAAACGGACCGTCAGCGCCGGCGTGATGTCGGCGAACAGTCGCGAAAGCTCCAATAGGGCCGCAATGCCGCTGGCGTTGTCATTGGCACCGGGGCTCCCCTGGACCGAGTCATAGTGGGCGCCGATGAGCAGGACCTCACCGGGTTGCACACTGCCGGGCCGCGTCACCTCCAGGTTGGCCCACTGGCTGCCAGACAGGTCATACCGGTGCGGGATGACCTGGTAGCCTTGGTGGCGCCACTCGGCCTCGATGTAGTCGGCGGCCGCGCGCAGCGCTGCCGGCCGAAAGATGTTACGCTCGCCGATCTCACCAGCGAGACGCGCCACGTGGGTCCGGAGTTGCTGAGAGGAGACTTGCCGGGTAATGCTCACGGCTCCTGAGACTGGTATTGACGTGTGCGGCATGGTATCATCCGTGGACGAGGATCATCATCTATTCTATCCGAAACACTATGATGTCGTGACAGAAAAACATCGGCAGAAGGAGAGGCGAGATGAAGCGGATTGTGGTATGGGGTATCGCGATGCTCCTGATCGGATACAGTACGCAAAGTTGGGCGGCATCAGAATCGACCAGACAACACAGTACGCTCAGGCAGGTCGGCACAGGGGTCGGAAGCGCCATTGGGACAGTCGTGTATTTCCCGTTCAAGGCGGCCTTCTGTATTCTAGGCGGGCTGGCGAGCGGCGTGACCCTGATGGTTGCAGGATCCGAGCAGGCCGGCAAGGTGGCCGACACCACCTGTCGAGGGAGCTGGACGATTACGCCGGCCAATGTGGCAGGTGAGGAGCCGGTGTACTTTGTGGGCAATCCCTCTGCTCGACAGTGAAGGGTGTGCTTACATAATTTAGATTCCCTTTTGGAAAAACGCGCCATGTGTGCTATATTATCTCGAACTTGCAGTAACGAGATCGATCGAGGCCATGACGCGGCCCGATCCTTTGTCGAGCTCGGATGTTGAATCCTGCACGGCGACCTCTCCGGCGATCCCACCGTCACCTT
>PQAQ01000105.1 GCA_003105305.1 Candidatus Methylomirabilota bacterium | reverse complement strand
ACCACCACCTGCACGGGCCGCCTCTGTCCTAATCTCGACGCCCAATTCGTTCGCGAATTCAGCATGAAGGATCGGGTCCAGCGAGTCCACGTTGGCGACATGGGTTGCGCCAGCGGAATGATTGCGCTACAGCAGGCATATAACCATCTCATGGCCTTTCCCGATCATCGGGCGCTGATCGTCTCTGTGGAGATCTGTTCCTCAACCTATTACTTCGATGACTCCCTCGAGACGGCGGTCGCCAATGCCATCTTCGCGGACGGGGCCGCGGCGGCCGTAATGACCGCCGATGGTGGTGGAATCGAGGTCATAGGCCACATGAGCCTGGTCCGTTCAGAATATCTTGATCTGATGGGGTTTACCTATCCGAACGGACGACCTCGGATCCTGCTGTCCAAGGAGATCCGTGGGATTGGCGGCGCCATGATGAAGGGCCTGGCCAAGGCGATACTCGATCAGTACGACCTCAAGCAGGAGGATATCCGATTCTGGGTTCTGCACTCCGCCGGTCGAGGCGTCCTTGAACGGGCGCAGCGGACGATGGGACTGTGCGACGCCGATCTGGCCTTCTCCCGTCAGGTGCTTCGCCGATTCGGCAACATGTCGTCGGCCACGGTGTTGTTCGTTCTTAACGAGGTCATCCACTCAGGGCAGGTCTCCCCTGGGGATCTCGGTATCATGATGGCGCTGGGGCCCGGGTTCTGCGCGGAGGGGGCGCTGCTGCGATGGTAACGACTTTACTGCCGCTCACCCGCCTGGAGGGGGCGGCGGAGCTGCTAGACAGTCAGAACAACTCCGATGAGGAGATCCGTGAGAACCTGCGCGACCTGGAACGGCTGAACCGATATTTCGGCGGCGTAGGTATAGTACTGTCATATCTTGGTCGTATGGTAGGTCCGTATTTACGCAGTCCAATCACGATCCTGGATGTCGCGACCGGCGGGGCCGATATTCCTCGGGCTATTTGTCGTTGGGCCAGAAAGCGCAGGCTGACCGTCACCATCGAGGCCATAGACTGCAGAGATCAGATTCTGGCTGCCGCGACCGAATGGTCGGCTGACTTTCCGGAGATCCGATTGCGACGGGTGCATGCGCCGCCCTTGCCGTATCCGGACGGCAGCTTTGACTACGTCATCTCCTCCCTGTTCTTTCACCATTTGAGCGGGACGGAGGGTGTTGTCCTGTTGCGGGAGATGGCGCGGGTTGCGCGACGCGGGTTACTGGTCAACGATTTGCTGCGCGGTCAGCTTGCCCGCCTGCTGACAGCGATAACCACACGGCTGCTGTCAGGTAATCGCCTGACGCGCCACGACGGTCCCATATCCGTCCTCCGGAGCTTCAGACCACCGGAACTGCGTCGTATGGCGATTGAGGCCGGTCTTGCCGATGTGCGGCTGAGCCGGCATCCGTGGTTCCGCCTCGCCCTGACTGCCGCATTGTCACCCGTCGAGCCGCCCGCGCACTTCACGATATGAGCACGCCAATGCCGACGGCGTGCGGGTCTTACTTAATGGCGAGCTTTCCCTTATGGTCGAGCGGGCTGATCCATGGAAACCGAGTGCAACCGAATTTAAAGATCCCGGAACGCTCCGCCAGAAACTCGATCGTGATTTCCTGCCCAGGCTCGATATAGCGCCTGACGTCCAGATCAGGAATCGAGAAAATATGTCTGGCGCCTTCACTGCGAATTGTCACTTGAACGAGCGCCGACCTGCCCTCCCGATCTATAGCTATGACAGAGGGCTCGCAGCGATGATCCCGAGCGACCATCGCAACAGAAAGTCGTTTTGCGTCGGTTGGGATGCCGGCTGGTGGGGAGATTTCCGGAAACAGCATCGTGCAACCCGTCAGGATCACCGTAGTCGTCGCGAACGGCCAGATCCCGAATCGTTTTAATAGCCTACCGGTTGAGAGATGTTCCGTAATTCGCATGATGTCTTCGCACATTATCACAGGGTTGCAAAGGTTTTCAAGCCCGGCAACAAACGATGCTTCACAAAATCCTGGAAAGCCCCTATGATAGCGTCGAGGGATCGGAGGCTTTCCGCTCGTAATATGATGACACGCACAAGGATTTTGATCGCAGAGGACGAAGCTGCCTCCAGGGTGGGGCTCGGAGAGCTTCTTACGACCTGGGGTTATGAGGTGACTGCCGTCGCCGACGGTCGGGAGGCTCTGGAGAAGGCATCTGAACTCCGGCCGGCCCTCATTATCGCCGATCTGGTCATGCCGAAGATGGACGGCATCACGCTACTCCGCACCCTCAAGGCTGACGCAACCCTGCCTTCGCTGATCATTCTCACCGGTCACGGGACGATCGAGACCGCGGTCCAGGCAATGCGCGAAGGCGCCTACGACTACCTCACCAAACCGGTCGACGTCGATCGGCTTCACGTACTTACGGAAAAGGCGCTGGAGCGTGGGGCGGTATTAAAGGAGGTGACACTACTTCGCCATCAGGTCCGTCACCTGGGCCGATTCGGCGAGTTAATCGGCGATACGCGCGCCATGAGAGAGGTCTATCGACTGCTTGAACTGGCCGCGCCCAGCACTGCGCCGGTCTTTATCTGGGGGGAGAGCGGAACGGGCAAGGAACTGGCAGCTCGCACGATTCATACACTATCCCCGCGGAAGCAAGGCCCCTTCGTCCCGATTAACTGCGCCGCCATTCCGGAGACACTACTGGAAAGCGAGATTTTCGGTCATGAAAAAGGGGCCTTTACCGGCGCAACCGAGCGAAGAATGGGGTACTTTGAGCTGGCGGATGGCGGGACCATCTTTCTGGATGAGATCGCGGAGATGAAGATCTCTACCCAGGCCAAGTTCCTCAGGATTCTCCAGGAGGGCAGCTTTCGCCGGCTCGGCGGGGCGAAAGAGATCCGGGTCGATGTTCGAGTGGTCGCGGCAACGAATAAGGATCCGGAGCGAGCGGTCCAGGATGGCCTCATCCGCGAGGATCTCTATTATCGGCTGAATGTGTTTAATGTTCATCTTCCCCCTCTTCGGGAACGACGCGAGGATATTCCCCTCCTCGTCCGATCACTTCTCGAAGAATTCGAGGCCCGATACGGGAGAACCGTCCAGGGCGTGGATGCCGGCGCACTCACCCTCTTAACCGAGTACGATTGGCCCGGTAATGTCAGAGAGCTTCGGAATGTACTGGAGCGGGCTGTTCTCGTGGCCCAGGGCAACTTGATCACACCAGCCGATCTGCCGCCTATTGGCCGCAGCCAGCGTTGTGCATCGACCTCGGATTTCAATTTCCCTGTCGGCATCACTGTTGACGCGGCGGAAAAGGTCTTGATTCTCAACACGCTGGAACACACACACCAGAACAAGACGAAGGCTGCAGAGATTCTTGGCATCAGCCTGAAGACACTGCACAACAAGTTGGCCCGCTATCGAGAAGAAACCACCTCCGCACCCGACGGATAGGAATACACCCACATGTCGTTCGGTATCCGAGGCACGGCAATCCTCGGCATCAGTCTCCTCGTCTTCCTGATCGTCTCGCTGACATTAGCCGTTCATCTCTCCACCACGACGCACCTGGTGGTTCGACACGCAGCGGAGAAGAGTACCATGCAGGCGCAGCAGATCTTCTCCGGCAGCACCCGCGTCATGGCTCGCGCACAGAGAGGCCGTCTGGGGGGTGCGCTACGTAGTAATCGCGAGCTTCGCGCGCTCCTCGATGCCAGCATCGGCTATTCTCCGCACCTGGTCTACGCCATGATCGCAGACCGCTCGAATACGGTCCTCATGCACAGCCAGCGTTCCTATGAAGGCACGAAGGCTCCATCCCGGCCGAGGATAGAACAGTTGCAGGAGATGAGCGCGCTCCGGCAGCTCGCAGTGCTGGCCGGCCAGCCCCAGATATTTGAGACCATCCTACCGCTCAGCCTCAACGACCGGCCCTTTGGAGCGATCCGGCTCGGACTGGCCGGAAGCCTCCTCTGGCGAGAACTCTCGCCCGCTGTCCGGCAAAGCCTGCTGTTGGCGGGTCTCGCATTCCCGCTCGCCTGGGTTGCCGCCTATATCTTTTCGAATCTCGTGATCGTATCGTTACGCCAAATTGCGCAAGGCGTTGACCGGATGACGCACGGCGAGTTTGATACGGCATTTGCTTCGGATCGCGACGACGAGGTGGGACAAATTGCGGCAAAGCTTACCCTCCTTGGACGTCAGGTTCAGGAGGACCGATCCTCCCTGATCAGCGAAAAGGCCAAATTGGAAGGGATCGTCCACCGGCTGGAAGACGCCATCATCCTCCTGAACAGCGAACAGGCCATCATCTTCGCCAACCCGGCAGCCGAAACCCTGCTGGCCCATCCACTCGTAGACGCCGTCGGTCAATCGTTAGCACAGATCCTTGGCGAGGCCCACCCCTTGGTCGAGGCCGCGATGGAAAGCTTCCAGCAGCAGCATCAGCCCGTACGAAACCGTTCAATTCAGTTGGGGGGATACCACAACCCCCCGCTTGATATCCTTGCTTCTATCTTCCCGGTGCTCGATAGGGACCGTATCGTTGGAGGGATGATCCTTCTCAAAAATACCGAACCGCTTCGGCAAATCCAATCGATCGTAGACTATTCCCGAAAGTTGGCCGATCTTGGGAAACTGACCTCCGGGGTTGCCCATGAAATCAAGAATCCGCTCAATGCGATGATCATCCATCTGGAGCTGTTAAAACAGAAACTGAACGATCCTCCGGACTCGGTGACCAGAAGTCTGGAATTTCTCGGGGGGGAGGTTCATCGGCTTGATCGCATCGTGCAGGGCTTTCTCCGATTTGTTCGTCCTCAGACCCTTGAGCTTCGTCCCCTGAATCTGAACAGTCTTCTCCGGGAAATTGTCAGGTTGACCGAGACGCAGGGGACGCAGACCGGAGTGACATTTGTCTTTCGCCTTGACGACACGATTCCCCCGATCAATGGCGATCACGAGATGCTGCGGCAGGCCTTCCTGAACCTGGTCCTGAATGCGTGCCAGGCGATGCCGAACGGCGGAACAATCACGCTCGCGACAGATCACACTATCGACGGCGTCATCCGCGCACACGTAATCGATGGCGGGACAGGAATCCCGGCGGATGATCTCGACAAGATCTTTCGTCTCTACTACACTACGAAACCGGATGGGAACGGAATCGGACTGTCTCTGGTATACCGGATTGTCCAGATGCACGGAGGCCGGATCGATGTCGATTCGCGGGTGGGTCGCGGGACAACAATGACGGTGGCTTTTCCGATAACCTAATCCAGAGTGAAAGAAATCTCCGTCGTGACATTTCGAATACTCGTCACATTATTACTGGCCCTCGTTCTGGCGACCGGCTGCGCTCAGCTTCACGCGATATTCAAGCCGAGCCCTCCGGCCTCAGTCCCTGTGCGCCCGGCGCGCCAGGCGCCACCGCCCGCACCGACCCGTCCGACGCATCAGGAACCGCCGCCACGCCTATCCCCACAGATAAGCGCTGAAAAGGAAAAACAACTCACGCAGGAGGTTAACGCAGCAATTCAGGAAACCGAGCGTATCCTGCTGTCGGTTGATCGACAGAAGCTGAACTCCGACCAATGGCAGACCCACCAAACCGTCCAGAGCTTTCTCGCGCAAGCCAGGGAGGCGATGGCAAATAAAGACTTCCAGCAGGCGATGAACTTAGCCCAGAAAGCTCACGTCCTTTCCGACGAACTATTCAAAACGGTTCGTTAATCGGTAAGAATTATCTCTCCCCGCGCACTCGGGCGCACCTCACTTGTGACGTTTTCCTTCCTACGTTCTGATTACGTAACAATTACTTGGCGCTGATCCAGTTTTCACCTTTTCTCCGAAATACGTGACTCGATATGCCGCCGATGTTAACGTGTAAACTATTGTGTTTCAACGGATTATACGTTTACGACGGCGCAGTCACGGCTCTGGCACACCGCTTGCTCCTCCCCTTTGCTGAAAGGGGGATACGGCAATGAGCGTGCAACAGGCGGATGATGCCAGACGAAAGGTGCTTGTCGTCGACGACGATTCAACCCTCAGGAAACTCCTGACCGATCTGCTGGAATCGATAGGCTGCCAGGTGTCGACCGCCCAGGATGGTCTGGCTGGTCTGGAGGCGCTGCGTCACGGTCCCTTCGATCTTATTCTGGTGGACTACTGTATGCCAGGAATCACCGGCATCGAGATGGCCGCATTCGTACGGAGGTCCGATAGAGTCACTCCTATCATCCTTATCACAGGCGATTACTACGCGCTTGATCATGAGATTCTCGCGCGGGCCGGAATTACAAGAGTTCTGCCGAAACCTCTCAAGATCAGCGAGTTATTGAGTATCTGCTCCCAAGATAAGAAGATCAGCGAAACCCAAACAACTCGACAACAGGAGACAAACAAGATGCGTGGGACCTTATCTAAACAAGTTGCATTAGCAGTGCTTGTGCTCGCCCTCATAACGGGTTGCGCCGGGATGTCGACGCGCCAGCAGCGCGCCCTCAGCGGAGGCGCCATCGGCGCGGCCGGCGGCGCAGCAATTGGCGCCATGGCCGGCAGTCCGACAACCGGCGCCATTGTCGGCGGCGCGGTGGGAACAGCCACGGGGGCCCTGTGGGACGATATTAAGAAATCTGTGAAGTAACGCTCAGCTTACTGATCCAGCCACCCCCCGGCTGGTCAGTTCTTACGACCTCTCCGAACTGCACCCCCTTTCGCATCGGAGGGGTCGTTTTTTCTTGTCCGCCGGTCTACCTTGTGGCGCTGAAACTCCATCGCCCGTTTTGCGCCGTCACTTTCGGACCGCAAACCGATGAGCCCAGCGTTAATGATAGGCTTTTCCGATTTGACTTATCGGACATAAGCCCCTACCCTGACTAAGGGAATATCGCTGGCTGAATCAGCCGATCTCACATTCAGTCGTCGGGAGGGTTGCCATGGGTCGTCGATGGATGACTGCCGGTATCTTCGGCGCGGTGGCTGTTGTTGTGGCAGGTCTCGGATTGCTCAGTCCTGTCTGGGCCGAAACGCCGAAGGAGT